>NZ_DAORXT010000021.1:0-36431 GCF_035371925.1 Acetivibrio sp.
ATTTGAGTCACTTCTTTTTTATCATGTTTGGGCAATTAATTTTACAACTTACCACTTCTTTATTTTTTAATACAACATATTAATTTTTTCACATATATTATCGTATATATTACTTTAACGCCTCTAAAATCGACTTTTCTATATTCTTAAGTTTTACAAGCAATTCATCAATCTCAAGATCCGTTTTCTCCTGCTTTAAGTCTGATTTTAATATGTATGACAGTTCATCCACCTCTTCTTTAATGCTTTCAAGCTTTTCAACCACCTGAAGCCTCTTGAAGGAATTGTTAGGCCTTACTTTTTCGTCAATTTCAGTTACATTGCGAGCATTTATTATAAAGCTTTCTCCTCTTGACGGTATGATGGTTTCAATATTGAATCTTCTGTTAATTTCTTCAGAAAACTCGGCCATCGAATCCTCTTCGCCATGCACTATAAAAATCTTTTTAGGCTTTCTGTTAAATTTCCCAATCCAATTTAAAAGCCCTTCCTTGTCCGCATGACCTGAAAAGCCTTCAATCATCTCAATCCTTGCTTCCACCGAGATTTCTTCACCAAACAGCCTTACTTTCTTTGCACCGTCTATAAGCCTTCTTCCAAGCGTCCCTTCAGCCTGATATCCTACAAAAATTATTGTGCTGTCTTTTCTCCAAAGGTTGTGCTTCAAATGATGCTTTATTCTTCCTGCCTCGCACATACCGCTGGCAGAAATGATTATCGAGCTCTCTTTTCTCTCATTCAATGCCTTGGACTCGTCAGCTGTCCGGGTAAATTGAAGTCCCGGAAAGTCCAGAGGATTGTCGCCGTTTTCAATATATTCCCTTGCTTCCTCGTCATAGCAGTCCAGATTGTTTCTAAACACCTCTGTTGCCGATATGGCCATAGGACTGTCGATATAAACCGGAGTAGCAAACAGCATTTTTAATTTTTCATCACATACTTCTTTCTTTTTATTCAGTTCATATATGAGTTCCTGCGTTCTTCCCACTGCGAAAGAAGGTATTATGACATTTCCGCCTTGCTCAATTGTAGTATTTATCAAATCCAAGAAATGCTCAGCTTTGTTTACACGTTCTTTGTGAAGCCTGTTGCCGTAAGTTGACTCAATTACAAGATAATCCGCACTCTCGATTATCGAAGGGTCCTTTAGTATCGGCATATCCCTGTTTCCCAAATCACCGGAAAATACGATTTTTGTCTCTTCACCTTTTTCGGTAATCCACATTTCAATGATGGCCGAACCCAAGATATGCCCTGCATCTTTAAATCTTACCCTTATCTCGTCATTTATTTTCACTACTTCATCATAAGAAACCTTTCTGAAAAGTTTTAAGCAATCCACAGCATCCTGATATGTATACAACGGCTCAATTGGCGGCTTTCCTGCACGAAGCCTTTTTCTGTTCGTCCATTCGTTTTCAAATTCCTGAATATGACCGCTGTCAGGGAGCATAATGGCACAAAGCTCTACCGTCGGCTTTGTAGCAATTACCTCACCCTTAAAGCCCTTGATATAAATCCGCGGAATCCTTCCGCTGTGGTCTATATGCGCATGGGTAAGAAAAATATAATCAAGTTCTTCTACATTGAAAGGAAAATCTTCTTCATTTAAGGCATTGTTCTTGGAGTATCCCTGAAACATGCCGCAATCGACAAGAAATTTGGTAGAAGCCGTCTCCACATAGAAACATGAACCGGTAACTGTTTTTGCAGCACCTAAAAAGGTTATCTTCATTTCGCACCTCACAAATTCTTTTTATATTTTAATTCGATACATATTAATTCGACACAGGAACATTTTTTACCTTTAAAGAAATTGAAGTATTCCGGAATTTCCTCTTTATCGAAGTCAAACAGTTTAACATAATAACTCAATGATTTCCCTTGTCTTTTGGCAAAAGATATCCATTTCTTCATCGGAGCCGATACTTACACGAAGGAAATCGGCAATTCTAGAACTGTTAAAATGCCGAACCAGGATATTGTTCTCTTTATACTTTTCAAACAACAGTCTGCCGCTTATTTTCGGGTGACTTATAAAAATGAAGTTGGCTTTTGACTCAATCACTTTAAAGCCCATTGACGACAACTTCTTTGAAACCCACTCCCTTGTATTGATTATCTTATCTCTGATTTCACAAAAATACTCATGATCCTTTATGGCTTCTTCAGCACCAATCAGCGCCAGTCTGTCCAATGTGTAAGAGTTTATAGAATTCTTTACCCGTTCCAAACCCTCTATCAACTGCTCGCTGCCCAAAGCAAAACCCACACGAAGGCCAGCCAAGGCCCTGGATTTTGACAAAGTGCGGATAACTAAAAGGTTTTCAAATTCCTTTATCAATTCGACTGCGGACTTAGCACCGAAATCAACATATGCTTCGTCAATAATAACTACTTTATCGGTATTCTTTTCAAGAATTCTTTTTATGCTTTCAATTGAAAGAGCTTTTCCCGTGGGAGCATTCGGGTTTGCCAATATTATTCCGTCATTTTCGGTAAGAAACTTATCCACAGGTACATTAAATTCATCATCCAAGGGAACTAACCTATAGTTTACCGAAAACATCGCGGAATAAACTTCATAAAAGCTATAGGTTATATCCGGGAAAATAATAGTATCCCCGGGATTGAAAAACGCCATAAACGAAAAAGCCAAAAGCTCATCGGAACCGTTGCCAACAAATATTTCTGAAGCTTTTAGCCCGTAATGCTCTGCCAAGGTACTTCGCAGGCTTTCGCATGTTGGGTCCGGGTATAATCTCAGGCTTTCATTTGCTGCCTTTGAAATGGCATTTAGTACTTTTTCTGAAGGGGGATACGGATTCTCATTGGTATTTAGCTTTATGTACTTTTTGTCTTTTGGCTGTTCTCCCGGAACATATGGATTTATTTTTTTTACAATATTACTCCAATACTTACTCATATACAAAAACTCCTCAAATCAATATTACTAATTTTTTCAAATATTAATTACCTCATTTCAAACTCAGATAATTAAAACATTTTACAACTCAAAATGTTTACATAATAGTTCAAAATGTGGATTTACACCTTCAGTATTATATCACAGCCATAAGCCGGAATAATATCCTTGAAACAAAAATATTTTTAATTAAAAAACCTCCTGAGCTAAAGTCAGGAGGTCATGTATTAATATCAATATTTGCAAATAGCTTCAACCAATAATTTAGCCGCATTATTAATATCCGACATACTGGCGGTCTCCACAGGGCTGTGAACATATCTTACCGGTATGGATATTGCTCCAGAGGGTATTCCTCCCGCCGTCAAATGTATTGAACCGGGATCGCTTCCTCCTGCCTCAAGTATTTCCAACTGATAGGGAATATTAATCCTCTTTGCGGATTCCTCCAGAAGTTTTCTTACTTCGGGATGGCAAAGGACAGAACGGTCCTTAATTTTTATTGCAGGTCCTCCGCCGCACTTAACCTCCATGGGATGAGATTCGGGAGTGTCCCCAGTCATTGTGATATCCACCGCTATGGCTATATCAGGCTTAAGACTAAAAGCTGCGGTTCTTGCTCCTCTCAAACCGACCTCTTCCTGGACTGTAAACACAAAGTATATTTCATTATCTGTCTTTTTCAGGTCTTTTATCGCCTTTACAGCAACTGCGCAGCCGCTTCTGTTGTCTAAAGCCTTCGATATTACGGTATCACCTTGCAACACCGCATCTCCGACAAAGCAGGCAACATCTCCGATATTTACCATCTTTTGAGCCTCTTCTTTGCTTTTTGCCCCAATATCTATATACATTTTGGAAAGCTGGAGATTCTTCATATCGTCAAGCTTTTCCTCGTAATAGACAGCACCGACAACTCCGTTTTTAAACTTTACCCTCTGACCTATGGAGTCATAGCGGCTAACTCCTCCGATGGCCGAAAACCTTAAAAAGCCTTTATCATCTATATATGTAACCATTATGCCTATCTCATCCATATGAGTCGCGACCATGATTTTTTTGCCCTTGCCCTTTTTTACGGCAATGAGGTTTCCTAGGGTGTCAACTTTTATTTCATCAACGCAGTCTTTAATTTCCTCAATTATAGCTTCCCTAATTTCTTCTTCATTTCCGGATACTCCAACGATTCCTGTAAGTTTTTTCAGTAAATCAAACATTTGCTATTCCTCCGTTTTCTGTGATTAACATATTATATCAATATGCTACGCTTTAAAGCTTTCAATCAAGTTTTCGTTACTGCTAAATTCATCCAATACTGCTTTTACAAGACTAAGGCAGCTTTCATAATCTCTTCGGTTCATAACCGACACCGGGGAATGTATGTACCTGCAGGGAACAGATACCGATGCTACCACAACTCCCTCCCGGGATAGTTGTATTTTGCCCGCATCATTTCCTCCTGTGGTAGTTTGCTTGTACTGAACCGGTATGTTTTTATTTTTTGCTGTGTTGTACATAAAGTCAACCAGCTTTTTATTGGGATAGGAAGTCCTGTCCATTATGGTTAGCGCCGCCCCCTGGCCCATTACCGTTGAATATTCATGCTCGCGGACTCCCGGCACATCGGAGCAGGTAGTCCCTTCAACAACAATCGCAATATCGGGTTTTACCCTAAACGCAGCAATTCCTGCACCTCTTAAGCCTATCTCCTCCTGAACGGTAAAGCAGACATACAAATCAAACCGATATGTCTCCTTTAATATTTCAAGGAGTATCGCACAGCCGATACGGTCATCTAGAGCTTTTGCCTTTATACAGCCGTCTCCGAACTCCGTGTATACGCTGTGGAAGGCTATGTATTCCCCTAAGGGGGCAAGTTTTTCGGCTTCTTCCTTTTTTTCAGCTCCTATATCTATATACATATTCTTTTGCTTTATATTATTGCCCCTTTCAATCTTCTCCTGCAGATGAATAGGTTTTGAACCTATAACCCCAGGAATCCGCTTTTCTCCAACCAAAACTCTCTTTCCGGGAAGAATTCTTTCATCTATTCCGCCAATACTCGCAAATTTGATTAGACCATCGTCATATCCTGTTACCATAAATCCGACCTCATCCATGTGGGCGGATAACATTACGCGGTATTTTGAGGACACGCCTTTCTTATAGCAAATCAGATTTCCCATTGAGTCCTCAGTAATACTATCTGCATACTTTTCTGCCTCTGCTTTTATAAACTTTCTTACCTCGTCCTCATTTCCGGATACACCGTTTAACTCTGTCAACTCTTTTATCAGCACAGCACTTCCTCCATTTCGTTCCCTGTCATTGAAATAAACCTGGCAATCAGTCTTCCGGTATTTTTTATATCATCTATGCTTAAAGTCTCTATTACTGTATGCATGTACTTTAGAGGAATTGAAACCAAAAGTGTGGGAATTCCCTCTCTTGAAACCTGTACGGCCCAAGCCTCAGTGCCGGTGTCCCCGGGCTCCACATCGATCTGGTAAGGTATATTCTCTTCCTTTGCAAGCTCAATCATCTTCTTTGTGTACTTTCTATGAAGATTCGGACCAACAGCAACAGCCGGACCCTTGCCCAACGGAAATACGGATTCTTTCGGCGCACCGGGTATCTGCCCATGGCAAACATCAATCACTATCGCCAAGTCCGGATCTATATTGTAGGCAGCGATATTGGCTCCCCTAAGACCCACTTCTTCCTGAACGGTTGCCACAAACCAAACATCATCATTATGGTTTAACAATGTCAAGTTTTCCATAATGTCCAGCAAGGCAGCAACTCCCGCCCTGTTGTCCAAAGACTTGGAGCTAAACCTGCTGTTTTGAAGTTCAAATGGGTCCACTTTAAAAGTTACGATATCTCCTACCGACACATTTTCTCTCACTTCTTCAGCCGAAAGTCCCGTATCTATTGTCAAATCTTCCATTTTGACCGCCTTTTTCATTTCTTCCGGTGTCAAAAGGTGAGGAGGTTTTGCGCCTATAATACCGTATATCTCTTTTTTTCCATGTATTATTACCTCTTGTGCCAAAAGGATCTTGCTGTCCACACCTCCTACATTTGACACGGTAACAAATCCTTTTTTGTCAATACTTTTTACCATTAATCCTATTTCGTCAAGATGGGCTGTAACCATAATTTTTCTGCCGGAGGCACTTTTTCCCTTTTTTATTCCTATAACATTATAGAAATCATCTATTTCCACACTGTCACAGTATTTTTCAAACATCTTTGCAATGTGACCGCAAAGCTTGTCTTCCCGCCCGGATACCCCGGGATATGTACTTAAATCCTTTAAAATATTTATATAATCCATGTATTCACCCCGCCAAGCCATTAGAATAATTTTATTAAACCATACTCTATAATTATAACAAATTAAATGGGATTTATTTATAATTTAAACTGTTAAATTTTATAATATAAAGTTAATTCAAGCAATTTATGGAACCGTTTCCCTTATTCGAATCTTTTCGCCGAAAGTTTTTAATACTATAGCTCCTGATATATCGGTTCTCAAAACATAAATATCCCTTATGTCCAAACGCTCAAGAACTTCTTTTGAAGGATGTCCGAAATTGTTTTTGCCGACGCTTATAACAGCAACATCGGGATTGACACTGTCCAAAAACACCCCCGTTGAAGATGTAGCCGACCCGTGGTGTGCTATTTTCAGCACATCCGCCGAAAGATTCACATCATCTTCACAAATTAGTCTCTCCGCTTCCTTTTCAATATCGCCTGTAAACAGTATGCTCACATCCTTAAAATTGAGCTTTAGAACCAGAGAGTTGTTGTTTGTGTCCGACTCACTAAAATAAGTGCCTTCCTTTGGGTGCAAAACATCAATATATGTCTTTTTGTCAAGGGTAATGACATCGCCCCTCCCGCACTTTTCAACCGGGATTTTTCTCTTTTGGGCAATTTCAAGCACATCCGACAATCCCTCATCAATATCAATATCGGGAATTATGATATTTTCCACCTTAAAGTTTTCAAGCACGGGCAAAAGCCCTTTATAATGGTCGTCATGTCCGTGGCTCACAACCACAAGGTCAATTTCAGCTGCACCATAATCCAAAAGAAACGGAACAACAGTGTTTTCTCCGGCACTTTCCGGCCCTCCGTCAATCAAAACAGTCTTGCCGCTGTATGTTCTGATAAAAGCACCGTCCCCCTGCCCAACATCCAAAAACACCACTTCCATGCCTTTTGGCCACAAGAGGTTTAGTGCTAACAACATTACAGTTACAACTCCTGCCAATGCGCAGTACTTGTAGTTTAGCTTTGATTTGTGTTTTGGCCTGTACCAGAATAAATACAGTATAGCCACATAGTAAACTGTCACAAGGGCTATGGAAGGCGTTGATACCGTTATAACCGAATAAGGCAGCTGGGCTGTCGTTTTTGTGACAAACAATACAAAACTTAAAAGGGCATTGTTGCAATAACCTATCAATACGGAAAAAATAATATGTATCTGCCCCAAAAGAGCCATCAAAGAACCCATAATCGTAATAAATTCCACCACTGGTGCAACTATGAGGTTTGATAAAACCGAAATCAGAGATACTTTGTTAAAGTAAAACACCGTTATCGGCAATACTCCTATTTGGGCTGCTACTGTAGATGCCAGCACATCCGTTATAAATTCCGGAAAAAAGCTGAAATTCAGCATGCTTTTTAAATTCTGATAAAACAAAACCAACGAAATTGTTGCTGCAAAAGACAGTTGAAAACCAATATTAAAAAGACTTCCGGGATTAAATAATAAAAGCAAAATCGCAGCAAAGGCAATGCTGGTAAAAATATCCGTCTCCCTTTTTAAAATCTGCCCAACAAGGATGACTATTGCCATTATTACTGCACGAAGCACAGATGGTTCAAATCCCGTTATGAAGGTAAACATCAATAAGATGCCTATAATTATTATATTGTAGAGGTTTTGTCTAAACCTTAGCTTTTTAAAAATAAAGATAAGAGGTAACATGATAAAAGCCACATTGGCTCCGGAAACTGCCATTAAATGAGTCAGTCCCGAACGACTGAAAGCATCCTCCACTTCATCGGAAAGACCTTCCCTGTAGCCTATCAGCATACCGTTAAGTAGCCCTGCCTGCTGAGGTGGCAAACTTAGATTTATAACATTTACAATCTTTTCCCTGATACTAAGTCCTGCTTTGACAAATATATTTCCTTTAACATTTTTCTGCGGGTAAATATTTCTGTCCACAGCAAAGATAGTGGCAGAAACTCCCGAATGGTTCAGGTATTTTCGATAATCAAATCCCCCGGGATTGGTTCTCCCTTTGGGAATATTTAATTTTCCCGATATTTTAATCTCCCTTCCATACTCAAAAAGCCGAATATCATCACTTTCTTGCACGGAAAGAAGAATTTTTCCCCGAACCGTCTTCTTCTGGCCTAAATCCTCCTTTGGCCAGATTTCCTCCGTCTTTAGTATATATCTAACTCTTGAATCCCTTATCTCCGGTGCCGAATCGATATATCCCCTTATAACAACATTCTTTCCGGCAAAATCCTCGTATTTGTAAAAATTTGAGTTGTAGCTGTATAAATAATATACCGCACCGACAATATAAAACAGAACAATTCCGCTAATGACAAATTTGCTGTTATCCCTGTCCTTTAACAGAAGAAAAGCAATCAAACCAATTACTGCGCAGGACAAAACTGCAAACAAGTAAGAATGAGTTAAATTGGTGCACAAAATTCCGGCCATAAGAGATAAACTAAAGCAAACCAACGGTCTTTTCATTTTATGCCTTAAAAAGCTCCTTCACCGAAGGAGCTTTTTATCAAATCTCCTATTTGCTATTTATTATACTTTTTTGTCAAACTACTAATTCAAAACCCTTCTTGCGGTCATATAGGCATTGGCATAAAATCCGCTCGTAAGGTCACTTATAACAACGCTCTTTTTACCGCTTCCCGATGATGCATGAATAAACTTTCCATCTCCTATGTATATGCCGGAATGGTTAACATAATTATGTCCTCCGTTAGTATCGAAAAAGACAAGGTCTCCGGGCAGAAGTTCATCCTTTGAAACCCACGTGCCCTGTTTTGCCTGGCTTGCTGCAACCCTTTCAAGATTAACGCCGAAGTTAGTGAACACATATTTTACATATCCGGAGCAATCAAATCCCTGAGAAGGAGAATTTCCTCCATACACATACTTAACTCCTAAAAACTTCTTGGCATATTCAACAACCTGTCCCCTCACATCGGACGCATTACTGTTATCGGAAGATACCTGATTGGAATTCTCAGCGATTCCGCCTCTTGAAGCAACTGTAGTATTAACATTTACATATGTACCGGAAACCCAACCCGTAGAACCGTCCGCCAGCTTAATTTGATACCATCCGGATTCTTCTTTTATTATATTCACTTTTGAACCATTTGAAAGCTGAGTAACCACACCGTAAGATGTACCTGCTCCTTTTCTTACATTTAAACTTGAAGCATTTACAATTCCTGTTTTTGTAACAGTGCTTTCAACTTTTTCTGCGGATGCAGTCTTTTGAGTTGGATTTAGAAGAGTCTCATCAATTACTTGATTGGATGAAGAATTAGTTGTATTAGAATTAGTTGCATTAGAATTAGTTGAAGATTTATCGGTTGAAGTAGAACTCGTATTTAAAGTTGCCGCTATAGTTTCGTCTGCAACAGCCGGCTTTGGTGTCTCCGTTACTTTAACATAGGAGCTGTAAACCCAACCCGTCTTGCCGTTATACGAAACTTTATACCATCCGTTTGAAGTTTCAATTATTTCCACTTTACTTCCATTGGGAATCTGTCCTATAACTTTTGTAGAAGTGCTGGGATTTTCACGTACATTAAGCATACTCGCAGTTGTTACTCCCGTCTTGTTCTGCTGGGCATAAGAAGTACATGTCCATAAAGAAACCGATAGAGCCGAAGCCGTTATGTACATAAAAAACTTGTTAAACTTTAACATCCTTTATCCTCCGTTTCTTTCTTTCCTACCCCTTTGACAATTTTAAATAAAATATCAGAAATCGTCCCCAAAAATTTCGTTAAAAGTTTTTACATGAACACAAATATTATATATTTCTAATTTCCATTTGTCAAATTACCGGTCGCGAATTTGCAAACGGGGTTGCTTGCACGATGTAAGCTCAAAAGGATGTTATATAATATTTATCGACAATTTCCATACGGAAAGTTTATACTTCTCTATACATTATTACTACGTTCTTGGATTCATTTTTAGAACCATGATCACTCTTTATCGTTTTTACCGTTTTAAAGCTCTGTTGCTTCCAAAAAAGCATCCCCTTAACGTTTTCTTCTGCCACCGACAAATATACCCTGTTTACATTGCAGCATTCTTTTATATGCCGTATAAGCAAATTAACCGTTTTACCACCGTATCCCTTTCTCTGAAATTCCGGATCTATTATTATGGAGTTAATCCATGCCGCAAAAGCCCCGTCACAATTTACCCGGCCTTTTATGATACCGATCATTTCATCTGATGCCCGTATGTATATTCCTGCAAAAAAATCCTTTGAGGAAGACCGGCTTAAAAAATACCTTTTTTGCATTTCCTTAAGGCTTATGGGCTCGTAAACGCCTGTCGCCAACGAAAAATCGTCGATATTGTTGTACCACTTGAGCAAATGCGGCAGATCGTTTATTTTTAAATCCCTAAGGTATAACTCCTCACCGTCAATATTCAGAGGATACATTCAGAATCCCTCATCAATCAAATTAACAATAAATTAAAAATATACAATTCGCTATTATTCTATATATTTCTCCACAATCAATTAAAAATCCTTTTTAAATCTTATTTTCCATTGTTTTTGCAATAATTTTTATACAAAATACATAAAACCATATTATTTGATTTGTAATATTTTCACCAAAAAACAAGACCTATTTTTTTTAATTATTGTTCAGTTTACCAATTACCTAAAATATATAGATGTAATATACTAATAATGTACTTGAAAACTTTTTAACATACTTTTTCCTCTATACATTAATATATATTACCTGCGGCATAATTTACAGCTGCAGTTTTTTGTATAATAATCTTTAGCAAGCTCCTTCAAATTAATATAAATAGAGCAAATAGAACATAAGATACCTTATAACAAGGGGTTTATCCCCCTTGCCCCCTTGATTTTTCATCCCTTAAGAGTTACTTTCCATACAGTTTTTTCAAAGAATACTTATATTTTCACCCTTAAGGGCTTTATTTGTATTTCTTATGGCACACATTTTGCCGCACATGGTACAGGTGTCTTCATCTTCAGGCATCGAGCTTTTGCGATATTTTTCCGCTTTTTCCCTATCTATTGCAAGTTCAAACATTCTGTTCCAGTCAAGGTTTTTCCTGGCCTCGCTCATTCTGTAATCCCAATCTCTTGCGCCAGTAATACCCTTTGCTATATCCGCAGCATGGGCCGCAATCCTTGACGCTATAATTCCTTCTTTCATATCATCTATATCGGGAAGCCTCAGATGCTCCGCGGGAGTAACATAGCACAGAAAATCCGCACCGTTTGCAGCGGCAATAGCTCCGCCAATGGCACTTGTTATGTGGTCATATCCCGGAGCAATATCCGTAACAATGGGCCCTAAAACATAGAAAGGCGCACCGTGGCAAAGCCTTTTTTCCAAAACCATGTTTGCAGCAATCTCATTTATAGCCATATGACCCGGGCCTTCAATCATAACCTGTACATTTTTATCCCATGCTCTTTTGGTAAGCTCACCTAAAACAATAAGCTCCTGTATCTGCGCCGCATCGGTGGAATCATTTATGCTTCCCGGCCTCAATGCATCTCCAAGACTTATGGTCACATCATATTTTTCAAATATTTGAAGAAGCCTGTCATACTGCTCATAGAAGGGGTTTTCATTTCCCGTAAGCTCCATCCATGCAAATATCAAAGATCCCCCTCTGGACACAATATTGGTAAGTCTGCCGTTCTCCTTAAATCTTTCGGCAGTTTCCCTATTTATTCCGGCATGAATTGTCATAAAATCCACACCGTCTTCGGCATGCTTTTCCACCACCTCAAAAAACTCTTCAGCTGTAATGTCTTTAAGGTCCTTGTCGTAAAACCCTACCGCGTCATATACCGGCACAGTACCTATCATTACGGGAGACATTTTAACCAACTTTTGCCTAAACTCTCCTGTCTTGCCGTAGGAACTCAAATCCATTATGGCCTCAGCCTTAAGCTCAATTGCCTTTTTAGCCTTTTCCAATTCCTTGTCAAAATTGCAGCAGTCTTTTGATATTCCGATATTAACATTGATTTTTGTCCTTAAACCTTCTCCTATCCCCTCAGGGACAAGGCTTTTGTGGTTTTTATTGGCCGGTATGACCACTTTTCCCGAAGCAACAAGTTTTAGAAGTTTTTCAACCGGCATATTCTCTTTTTGAGCCACTATTCTCAATTCATCGGTTACTATTCCTTTCTTTGCAGCATCCATCTGAGTTGTATACATTTTATAAATCCCCTCTCGAAAACTTTGATTTTACCGTGCGAATTTTTTTCTCAATATCCTCTGCGCCCACAATCTCGGTAACCATGGCTATACAACGGGCTCCCCGGGCTAAAACCTCATCCATATTGTGTTCCTTTATACCGCCTATTGCGACATAGGGTAGCTTTATATTTTTCACAACATAGTCAAGGTACTCAAGCCCCACAGGTTCACAGACATCCTCTTTGGTATACGTTCTATAAAGAGGACCCACGCCTATATAATCGGCCCCGCGCCTTACCGCATCCTCTGCCTGTTTTGGAGAATGGGTAGATATCCCTATAATCATTTCATCTCCCACAAGCTCTCTGACCTTTTCTATCGGAAGGTCATCTTGCCCTATATGTACGCCGTCAGCTTTAACCATCATTGCAATATCAATATTGTCGTTTACAATAAATGTAACGTCCGATCCCAGAGTCATCTTACGTATTTTTTGACACTCATTGTATTTTTCCAGAAGACTTTTCTTCTTTTCCCTATACTGAATTATCTTGATTCCGGCCTTTATCATTTTTTCTACCACCTCAATATTGCTTAGGCCTTTAGAGTGTTCTTCCGAGGTAATGCAATAAAGACCGGTCATTATTTCGTTCAATTTACCTCTTTTACTTGTACCAATCATAAATTTAAAGTACTCCCTTTCAATGCCGTATACCTCAAACCTGTAGCCTTCATATAATTTGGAAAGCTTTAATTCATTGAGAACCTTAAGGCTTTCCTCTATAGTCCTTAAAGCCTCCTGAATCCGCTTGAAGTTTGCCTGGGAAAGCTCATAAATAGAGGTTTTTCGGTCAATGTCCAGTTCCATTGATGTTTTAAAACCCACATCATTTACCGAATCCCTGCTTTCTATAAGGTTTGGAATCAGGTTTGAAATATTTTTTCTTATACCGTGCCTCAATTCTTTGAGCCTTTTTGAAAACAGTCTGTCATTATAACAAAACCGTGACAAATCCTCCAAAACCCTAAGCCCTTCCGACGCTCTGTTTATATTGGCGTCCAGCACTCTATAAAGATTATCCAACACCGTCACCTCCCAAAAAGCTTCATATTTCCGGTATCCTTTATAACACTTCAGTCCAAAAAACAGTACACACAGCATATAAGAAGCAAAAGCTTCTATTTTTGCGTTATAAAAAAGCTCAAAACCAAATCCGCCTGTTTTGCTGCTGCAATATTAACTCTAGGAGAAATGGAAGGTACACCTTCTTTAACTCCGGTCACAAAATCTCCAACCATGAAGAACCTGTCATGTATTTTTCGAATTTTTATCTCATCACTGTTTCCCCATCCGGCAAGTCCTGACGCACACACGAAAAACTTTCCCGACGAAGCAAAAGTTTCTACCATCATGGTCTTGTACTCCACCTTGTCAAAAGCCTCTATCACAGCATCGCAGTCATCAAACAGCATCTTAGCGTTGTTTTTATCAACTTTTTGCTGTATTGCTTCTATCCTTACGTCGGGGTTGATCCTTAAAAGATTCTCCTTTAAAGCCAAAACTTTAGGACAAGCCAATTGATCCAGAAAGAAAAACTGCCTGTTCAGATTGGACGGCTCCACCACGTCAAAATCCACTATTTTTAAGTATTTAAAACCGCTTCTTACAAAATGCAGGGCACAATTTGAGCCAAGTCCCCCGGCTCCGGCAATTCCCACTTTAACTTTGCCAAGTCTTTCAAGTCTTTCTTTCCCCAGATAGGACATCAGTCCTTTTTCAAATTCATTCATAGCTGCCTCCCAAATCACTATATTGCCTGCCAGTCTTTAAACACCGGCTGATAACCTTTGCTGTAAATCATTTGCCTCATTTCTTCCACACCCCGCCGGTCATTAATATCAAACTGTCCGTCGCTTTTATCGCAAAGGGTATGTCCCCCTACCTGGGTACTTGACGCGGCAGACATTTTGGTAACTCCAAGACCTATAAGATTATTTCTCAGCTTCTCACTTTCTCTTGTGGAAATTGTTATCCCCGCCCTTGGCATAAATAATCTGTAAGACAACATTATCTGCACCAAATCCCTGTCCTCCACGATGCAGTCGGGTATGAAGCTTCCAAAGTGGGGTCTTATTCTCGGAAGGGATATGCTTATTTCTACATCTGTATAGTTGTTTTGCAGATAATCTGCATGAAGTCCCGTATAAAAAGCCTCCGTCCGCCAGTCATGAAGTCCCAAAAGAGCTCCGATATTCACATTTCGCATTGAGGCCCTGCATGCCCTTTCCGGGGCATCAAGCCTGTATATGTAATTTCTTTTGGGTCCTTTTAAATGAAGTGCCTTGTACTTTTCTTCATCATATACCTCCTGATAGATGGTTATACCGTCTACACCTTCCTCTACCAGCTCGGCATACTCATTTTCATAAAGAGGATAGACCTCAATCGCTATGGACCTGAAGTAC
The DNA here is from genome assembly GCF_035371925.1 of Acetivibrio sp. NCBI lineage: Bacteria > Bacillati > Bacillota > Clostridia > Acetivibrionales > Acetivibrionaceae > Acetivibrio > Acetivibrio sp. The sequence continues at coordinate 14,915 of NZ_DAORXT010000021.1, forward strand.
CTTCGAAGAATTTTCACACAATCCTTTATGTACCCGACAGGACTTTCCTTTCGGGATTCTCCCGTCAAAATCAAAATATGCCTAAGACCTGTGGATGAAATTGCCCGGGCCTCTTTTTCCACTTCTTCTAAAGTGAGTTTTTTTCGTTTTATGCTGTTGGTTATATTAAAGCCGCAGTAGACGCACTGATTCACGCAGTAATTTGCAAGATACATCGGCGTGTACAGTAATATAACCTTTCCGAAATTTTGCAGCGTAAGCTTCTTTGCCTTTTGAGCCATGGGCTCTAAGTACTTTGCCGCTTTTTGGGAAAGAAGCATGAGAAACTCCAGTTCCGAAAGCCGCCGGTCCTTGTTTATTATGTTAATGATGTCCCGGTCAGTGACCCTGTCAAAAAAGCCCTCAAAATCAAAATTTTTATACTCCATATACCTTTCATAAAAGCTCATCGTTCATTCCCCATTTTACTTTGCAAATAATTTATTATCCTATCATGCTAGAAATCCTGTAAGCGGTGATGAAGCTTCTGCGTATTCTTTTACCGGACCCATACCGGAAAGGAAGGCTTTTCTTCCGGCTATGACCGCTTTGGCAAAAGCTTCGGCCATTACCGCAGGGTCTCCTGCGGTAGCAATTGCGGTATTCACCAAAACAGCAGCTGCACCTAATTCCATAGCTTCACAGGCATCGGAAGGCTTGCCTATACCGGCATCCACTATAACAGGAATATCAATTTCATCAATCAGGATTTTAATCATTTCCCTGGTTTTAAGCCCTTTATTGGTCCCTATCGGCGCTCCCAACGGCATTACGGCAGCAGCACCAGCATCTTTTAGTCTTCTGGCATCCATTAGATCGGGACTCATATAAGGAAGTACCGTAAAGCCCTCCCGTGCAAGGATCTCTGTGGCCCTAACGGTTTCCATGTTGTCCGGAAGAAGATACCGATTGTCCGATATCACCTCAATTTTAATAAAATTGCCGCACCCCAAAGCCCTGGCAAGCCTTGCAATTCTAACGGCTTCCTCGGCGTTTCTTGCACCGGATGTATTGGGCATAAGAATACAATCTTTGGGAATGTATTTGAGCATATTTTCATCATCAGAATCAAAGTCAATTCTTCTTAATGCCACCGTGACGACCTGAGCTCCTGACATCCTTACAACATCAGGTATTATCCTATTTGCAGGAAATTTGCCGGTACCGATGAAAAGTCTGCTGGTAATTTCCCTGTCTCCAATAATCAATTTGTCGTCCATTTTTTTCATCCTCCCCCCACAAACCTAAGTACTTCAAGCTTATCGTTTTCCTTTAAAACAACACTTTCCCATTCTTCCCTTTGAAGAATACTCCTATTGTATTCGATGACTATACTTTCCGGTTCAAGACCTTTGCTGCGAATTAACTGTGTAAGAGATATTCCGTCATTTACTTCAGTTTGTTTGCCGTTTAAGGTTATAAACATTCCATCACCCCCAAAAAATAAAATGTTATAGAACTAAAAAACGCTTACCCCGAAGGATAAGCGCCAATAGACTATAATCAAATACCATATTTAAAGCTTCCCTCCGGCGGTACTAACCGCATCAGGTTCAAAGGGTTAAGAGACAAAGGTCTCTTTCTCAGCCATAACGGCACCCCTAGCACAAACATTATTTTTTTATTCATTATATATCAATACCGATACATTGTAAAGCCAAAATCATTCATTTAATGAAAAATATGATTCATCTAAAATTTCCTCCCACAATTCTTCTTTTCCCTGCCTTTTTTCCGAAGAAAAAGGAATTATTTTTATATCGTCTCCAAGCTTTAGAGTATTCCGTATGTCCGAAAGCCTCTCCTTTATTTTCGAGCGGGGTATCTTGTCAAGCTTGGTAGCCACAACCACATAGGACTTTCCCATGCTTTTCAGCCATTCATGCATAAGAACATCGTCCGAAGTCGGCGAATGCCTGATATCCACCAGCATCACTATCTTCCTAAGCTGTTTTCTTTCAGCAAGATATGTCTCAATTATATCTTTCCAACCGGATTTTGTGGACTTTGACACCTTTGCAAAGCCATAGCCCGGAAGATCAACAAAATAAAGTTGGCCATCAATATTGTAAAAATTAATAACCCTGGTTCTTCCCGGTGTTGCAGCAACTTTTGCAAGATTTTTTCTATTCAACATCGTATTTATGAGTGATGACTTACCTACATTGGACCTTCCTACAAAGGTAATCTCCGGTATATCACTTTTCGGATACTGGTCCGGTTTTACAGCCGTAAGCTCAAATCTTGCATTGTTTAAATTTAGATTTAACTTCAACTTCATCACTCCTTATATCAAACTTGTATATCGGAAGTTGTAACACAAACGGTATTATAACATTTATCCTGAAAATATTTAAGTACTTTCTAAATAGTTCATGTATTCTTCAATGCCGCCGTTAAAAATCCTGTTGATTTTATTTCCGAAAAAGCTTCTATACTTCATGGTTGTACTTTCACTGTCAAGAAGCACCACATCAATAGAAAGCTTTCTGTCCTTTCTGTGCCGAAGCTTAAGCTCACAAATTTTAAGCAAGTGTTTGAATTCATAGTCTGCCTGAGGAAGGGAATACCCGATAAAAATCCACCTTTCGGAGTTTGTCAGCATATCCTCCGCTTTGTCCCATATGTTCGGGAAAGTATTTGTCCTAAAGGATTTTCTGTAACTTTGAGTTGCTATATGAGCCGAAACAGTATCCCCGCATACAGGACATCCGATGCCGTCCGTAGAGACCCTGTCCGTCATTCCTTTCATTTCATCAAACAACTCAAAATCAGAACTTTTAAATCCCACTTTTCTTATATTGGGAACTTTGCTCATAGTATCGTTTATCAGCACTCTGCAGTTGTCGCAATAAAGCCAATTGGAAGAGCCGTGTATTTTCAAAATTTCGATCCTTTTGCTTTCATCCTTGTTTTCCTCAAAACAGCTATCACCTGTCAAATATTTTCCTCCATTGCAATAATCTACGGTTATCCCGGGGTCAATCTCATAAATATATTTTTCCAAAACCGTATCCCAGTTTAGTACCAAAAATCCGGTATGCTCAAGCCCAGCTCCAATAAAAAACCTTATGAGCTTGTCCACCTCTTTTGAATATGTGAAGCTGCCTTCTAAAATTGAGAAAATTCTATAAATTATTAGTTTCTTTAGAGCCCGAAGATGAATAGGGGAATATTTTATCCCAAGATGATGCTCCGAATTTGTAGATATATCCATGCAAGTAAGCAAATCATCCAGTCCGGGATATATATCTTTCTCAAACCCGAACACATCCCTAGTAAAATTTTCCACTACATGGGAAATGCCCCGTTCAAAATCATTATTTAACGTGTCCTTTGTCAATAACGCAGGTATTTCAGATTGCACAGGCAATCCGGAATTCTTTGAAAAGCCTGCACCAAGTATTAATGTCGTCTTCATGCCCTCTCCACACATTAATATTTTTTTATATAATCAAATATGATATAGCTTTATTTTTTGATAAAAATGAAATATTTATCAGACCTAAATGTATTTTTTATATACAATCTTCTATTTCCAATTCTTCACCCTTTTTCTCAATTGATTTTGTACATGTTTTATGATAAAATTCATTATTATTGGTGGAGGTGATAAAAAAATATGTCATGGCAAACATGGGTTTACTTGTTAGCTGTCGTTGCTATTCTTGGTATTTCATTCTTTCTCCTTATGCGTTCTGCAGATAAAAAACTTGAAGGAATAAAAGCAAAATCAAAAAAGAAAAAATAAAAATATTAAATAAAGCTTAAGATAATAAAACTACATTAGAAGTTACTGTTGTCTTAAGCTTTATTTACATAACTTCGCGAGTAGTCATACATACCTATTATGGTCCTATTTCACTTTAACCATCTTGATATAAAAAAAATCTGATGCTATAATTTACTTATAAAATATAAAAATATAGAAAACATAACACCATTATTTGTTGTTAATATAAAGCTGTTCTTTGTACTTTTATTCATATAAACTATTTTTTACGGGGGGAGTATTTTATGGAACCAATTCAACACAACAAGCAACTAATATCAAAATTCAACGAAATTCAAGAGGAAATCCTGAGAATCGGCTGGAACGGTATAATTCAAAAATACCATCCCGACATTAATTGCGACGACGAAAATTCTGCTAAAGTATTCAAAATGTACAAATCCATCTATGAAAACATGAGGAAACGTGTAATTGTTAACCCGTAGTTTACATTTTTCAAGGGCCGGATATATTTAATGCTTAATGCTTTTAAAGTCTGAAGGCAAAAAGAACAAAGCTCTCCTTTATGCCTTCAGACTTATATAGTTTATGGCCTTACCTCAATAAGTTCTAAAGCAATTTTAGAAAGTATGAGAAACTATGTGCCGATAATAATCCCCTGTTCCCTGTATTGATTATATATATCGTCTAAAACTTTTTTATTTTCGTAATTATAATGCTTTAGCTTCCAATACAGATAATTCGTTATTATTACATTTTTACAAGTCAAAATCATTGATGTATAAGCCTTTTTATCGTTCTTATAGCTTGATTTAATCAATTCAAACTGTTCTATTAAGGATCTGCCATTAAATTCATCGGGTAATGCATCCAAACCGGAGTATTTATCTCCATAATATGCTTTGACAATTCTAATAAAACCAATTATATTTTTATTGAACGTTTCAAGGTCTTGTGCCGGAATCCACAACTCTTTATGATTTTTATTCCCGACAGTTTCAGCTTTATATTTCGATATGTATGCATTCTCAACATCAAATTCCAAAACATATCCTACAAAATTCGAAACAGGGTCTTCGGTATTCCACTTTGACGCAATCTCCTCCGCATAACCCATATTTAAAACGGGATAAAAAATCGGTTGCTCCGGCAAACGAGGTGGAAAACCTTTAAATTCCAATTCTATTATTTTCAGTAATTCCTTTAACCCTACCGGTCTATATAGCCTCATGGCAATTCCTTTCTATAATGCGTCAGTACTTAAGTTTCGATTGATTCTTTTCTACTGATCGAATTTTATCAAACGCGATAATTATTGCTCGTTTTATTACTCATTTTTATCTGATGTTATTTCTTCAAATGTATTATCTAAAATTGCATTGCCAAGAACCAGATCAGTGTATTTCAAAGAAAATCTTACAGCTATTTTTGTACTATACCAGACACCCTTTTTTAACTTGCCTTCAAACCTGTCAAGATATTCATCGGATGCTTCATGATATATGAATTCCAATCTACCCAAAACTATTATTTCATATGGTCTATCTTCAATCGGATGTTCAAGAAGAATCTCAACATCAGAAGGGTCTGCAATAAACTTTACTTCCCGTATTATTGAGTTTTTGACAGCATCATTATAAACATCTTCCATAACTGGTGTAAATGGAGCAGTAGGAAATTCCGGATCAAATTCTTTAGTATAATCCACATTTCCAATTATATTCTCAATATAATTTTGGGCCCGAGATATATGACTTTGTCTCATTTCATCAGTAAGTTCATGCTTAATATTAGGACTTTTTAAAAGCGGTACAAGATTATCAAAGTCTGTATTGAAATTAGCGATGCATTGATAATAGTTATCACTTAAACCGGGATTTATATAAAACACAGGCTGTCTGTTTTTGGTATCTACAGTAACCTTGTATTCTTTTTCATCCCAGTAAACTTTATAGCCAAACGCTTCAGTAATAGCCCGATAAGGCAAATATGTCCGATTGTTTCTAATAACCGGTTTAGAGTCTAAATAAACTGTTTTACTTTCTTCTGTTTTTAAATTCGTAATAAGCATGACATCTTCAATATATCCAACTATAAATCTTATTTCTATGTCATCATAAGTAATTATAACCCTCTTTATTCCATCAACCCACTCAACCTTTGCTCCAAAACTCTCTGCAATTGCACGAATCGGGACCATTGTTCTTCCAAATTCGTTTATGTAAGGCTTTGCATCCGAAAATTGCAGCTCTTTATCATCGACATATACTTTTAGCTCACGCTGCTCTGAAGCTGAAGCAAACAACAAGCTGCTTGCAAAACCTATGACCAGAACAACCAATATGGCAATGACTCTTAAATTCTTTAGTAAAAAATTCTTTTTCATCTTAATTCCTCCACCTTCCCAAAGAATTGAATTTATATGATTGAATTTATAAAAAAGATAGCCTCATAAGTAAACTTTATATCGCAAAACTGTTCTCCTCATACCGCACACATCTGTGTACATACTCCGATTAACAGCCTGTACTATATAACTATATTACCACAAGATTCCTGATAATGATGTTAAATTTATATTAAAGAGTCTAGAAACCGAAGGGGACGGTTTAGCAAACCGTTAGGCTAGACTTATTTTACTTCAATGACAACAAACGCTTTAATGGTATGTTTTATCCCATAGTTATCGGTAAAATGATAATCCACTGGGATAATATCAATGCTTGAAAAATCTATATATAATTCCTCAATTTCTTCTGTGGTGGAATAATGATGCGGAATGTTTTCCTCTCCTTCAACGTTATTAACAAATGTATTTTTCTCAATCTCTATACCCTTACCATAGTTTTCATCTTCTGTTGAAACATAGTCAACAACCAAAACCCCGCCCGGTTTAAGAATTCTATGCATTTCTTTCACATTTTTACGCGCATCTTCCAAAGTGCCGTGTCTGGTTGTCCATACACACAAAATTGCATCCAGTAAATTGTCTTCAACAGTCAGATTCCTCATGTCAAGCTGTGCAAACTCAACATTTGTAAGGCCCAACTTTTCTGCCTTTGAACGGGTGACTTCTATTCCCGTCTCTGAAATATCCACAGCCAAAACCCAAAACCCGTTTTGGGCAAGATATCTCGTATGCCGTCTTCTGCTTGAAAAAAAAAACATTATTCTCTTGCATCCGCATTTTTTAAAAATATCTTTTGCTACTCTTACAGTAGGAAGTATTTCCGATTGCACTTCCCCTTGCTCTTTGTAAATTTTATCCCATTCATGTTCCCACTTAATATTCATCTTTTCCCCCTTAATTGAACTTCATGCATTTTCGATTAATCTATACATCAATTGATTTTAAGAAAGAATATAAATTATTTTGCAAAGTATTTCCATTAGATTATTATATTAAATTATTGCCTTTAAAGACAATATTCTTACAAAGACTAACCTTTTAACACCAAATAAACATTAAGCCAATAAAAACAACATTTTAATATATATTGCATCTATTTTTTACTCGACACCGGTATTTTTAATAAATAATAAAGAGGAGGCAAATACCTCCCCTTTTCAGATTCAGTTAACAAAACATACAGTTTTTCATTTCAATTCTTATGTAAGTACCTTGAATGCACCTAAAATTATTTCAGCTACAATGAATTAGTTTTTGTAACCGCATCCGCCAAATCCGCCGAAAATTCCAGGGCACAAGCACAAAATAAGCAAAATTATAACTATCCACCAAATAAAGTCATTACCATAACCGCAGCCAAAACCTCTATTTTCTTCCATACCACTTCATCCTTTCTTTTATTGATTTGCTTCACGGTAGTATAATATTCACGCAATTAAAAAAGTGTTACACTAATTTTTAATTTATTGGTTAATAAAATGATCTTTACTTTGCGGTCAGCTTTGGAATCGCGGAACATCTGCATTTCCAGGTAAAATAAGAAAGAGCCCGAAAGCTCCTAATCCTTCTTTACTCAATAAATGAATATACTTTTTCATCATTTACCTTTATGCCGAAAACCTCTTCTTTTATAAGGCCTTGGATAAAGTTATTTATTTCTCTAAACCGGTCAAACGGAATATTTTCAAGAATGCTTGTCGCCAGTGTCCTAACAGGTGCACCGGAGGAAAAGGCCATAAAACGGTAAGCTTTGGTCCTAATACAAAGTTCGTCCCTGTTAGGATGTATGGAAGTCCAGAGTTAAAGTTAAATTCTATACCGTAAGGAGCTGAGATAAACCCATTCAATCATACTCTTGACCGCAAAGATTATGTTCCAAAAAAAGTTGTCCTCAAGCCCAAGGAAGATATCCACAAAATCAAAGAGCGAATGTGCTTGTCGGAGCATCCTTTCGGAACGGTGAAATGGTATCATGGGGCACATTATTTGTTATGTAAGGGTAAAGAGAAGGTCACAGCAGAGCTGGGGCTTAGTTTTCTTGCCTACAATCTTAAAAGAGCAATCAACATGGTAGGTGCAAAGAAATTGATAGAGGCAATGCAGGGATAATAAAGGGGAAAACCCTTTTTTATTATATAAAAAAATCTGCATAGGCATTAAAATTTCAGTATAGAAATGCCGAAAACCCTTGTAAAACAAGGGTTTTCGGACAAATTGTGGTGGAGCTAAGGGGGTTCGAACCCCTGACCTCTTGAATGCCATTCAAGCGCGCTCCCAACTGCGCTATAGCCCCGAAATATTCATCAAAGCAATAAATATTTTAATACAATTTCCCTCAGAATTCAATAGGCTTTTTTGGAAAAAATAAAAAACTTTAATTTCTAAAGACTAATCCACATATATATTCTCGGTACTGTAGTCCACCAATACAACCCTGCCGTCGTTTTCGATGAAATTCACAATATTTGCCATCATACTGTCGGTATGGCCGGCTTCATTTGAGACACATGATATCCCTATTATTGCATTTTTCCACTTGTCATTGAAGCCTACTTCCGCAACAGAGGCATTGAACCTCGACTTAATCCTTCCGACAATACTCTTTACAACCTGCCTTTTCTCTTTCAATGAGAATGCATCATCAATGTTTAAAATCACTCTACAAACGCCTACAACCATATCATCACCTATAATTAAATTAGATTTATGTTTTTGCCGCTTTTATATTATAGCATAAACTTTATGATTATAGAAAATTCATATAAAACTTGCTATAATATTAAGTAATACTGAAGAGGAGTTAGGAAAATGGCAAAAATTCTTGTAATAGACGATGAAAGTACCATTCTTCAGAACATTAAATTTCTTCTCGAAATTGACGGCAATGAAGTAATGACAGCTTCAAGCGGTACGGACGGTCTTAGAATTTTCATGGACAATTTCGACTCTATAGATGTTGTCATCACCGATATGAAAATGCCAAGACTTTCCGGCATGGATATCCTAAGGGAAATCAAAAAAATCATGCCCCATATGGCAGTAATTATCCTTACGGGACACGGTGATTTGGATAATGCCATTCTTGCAATGAAAGAAGGAGCATTTGAATATCTTAGAAAACCGGTCACAGCCCAGGATTTATCAATAGCCATAAACAACGCTATAAACCGAAAAAAACTTCTGATGGAAAACGAAAAAATGAACCGTGAGCTTTTAGAGCACAAAAACTACTTGCAGGGGCTCCACGATTCTGCGGCAAAAATACTTCTTAACATGCTGCCGAAGAGCTTGCCTGATATAGAAGGGCTTAACTTTGCCGTAGAGTATAAAAGCTGCGATGATGTGGGCGGCGATATGTATGATGTGTGCGATATAGGAGATTATATATGCTTCTATGTTTTTGATGTATCCAACCACGGTATTCTCGCCGCCGTTATTTCAATAATAATAAAAAGCTTTCTTCAAAACATACAATATAACTACCGGCAGGGAATCAACAAAAGAAGATTTCCCGAAATAGTTTTAGACCTCAACTTGGAGCTTTTGTCCAACACAGCTCAAAATGTTTTTGCTTCTTTGTTTTTAGGCTTTATTGATAAAGACACCAAAAAGCTTTATACTGTATCTGCCGGCCATATACCCCAATACATAGTCAAGGCCAACGGACTTGTACCGTTAGAATCCACCGGCCCTATTCTTGGAGTTTTTGAAGATTCAACCTATAAATGTTCTGTAAATCAGTTGGAGCCAGGAGATAAAGTATTACTTTTCACAGACGGTATTATTGAAGCACCTTTATATTCAAATGACGAAAATTCCGACAGCTCTCATATTTTCGGCTACGAAAACATGCTCAAAATTCTTGAAAGCTCTAGAAATGAACCTCTTTTGGCTCTTATCGATAAAATAATGAAGGCTGTAAAGAATTTCTCCAACAATGCCTGTCTGGACGACATGACGATATTAGGTATTGAAGTCCTAAAACAGAATGAAAATTTCGGAGGTCAAAATGAGGAAAAATCCGCACAATAATAAAAATCTTCCGGAAGATATATTGGAAAGCATCATTATAAGCTCAACGGAATATGCCATTATCGCAACAGACATCCATAGCAGGATAATTATCTGGAATAAGGGAGCTGAGCTAATTTACGGTTACTCAAAGGACGAAATGCTGGGAAAGCCGCTTCCTCCCGACCTTCACAGGCAGGGTCTTCCCAACAGTGAATTCCTCTTTGTACCCGACAATAAATCAAGATCGCATTTGATAGACCGTACAATGTATGCAAAAAGAAAAGACGGCTCTTTTATTCCCATTTCCATCACATCAACCCCCAGAATAAATAAAAATAACGAGACAGTGGGCTTGTTGATTCTCACCAGAGACGTTACAAGATACAAGCTTTTAGAGCAATTTAACAGTTTGCTGATTGAAATCACTCACCTTGTAAATTCATCATCAGCAATTGATCACATGTGCTCCGCAGTATGCAATACCATAAGCAGCTTTCTTGGCCTGCCTTCGGTATTCATTTGCTTGTATGACTATCTTGGCAACAATTTTTACATAAACGCAATGAAAGGCCTGTGCAAAAGCTGCAACACCCATACCTGCAGCTATTTTACCGATGAAAATGATGTGGCAGAAAACATAAAAGACTGCTTTAAAACCTACACACAGCTTACAATAAACCACAGCTCCCTATCGGAACATGCCATCTATGAATATATGGATGAATCTGTGTCCGACAGAGGTGAAAATTTCATAATTCATATTCCGCTGATATCAGATGTCTCAATTATCGGAATACTTCACATAGTCGTTTCCCAGCCCCAAAAAACTTTCCTTCTCAAAGAAACGCAGATTTTAAGCCTTATTGCCAATGAAATAACGGCAGGAATCCAAAGAAAACGTCTGATTGAAGAAATAAAGGAATATGCGGATAACCTTGAAAAAATGGTTAGGGTCAGGACTCACCAGCTTCGCGAAAAAGATGCCCAGCTGGTACAGTCGGAAAAGCTTGCCACCCTTGGTGAAATGGCCACCGGCATAGCTCATGAAATCAATCAGCCTTTAGGAGGTATAAGCCTCATTACCCAAGGGCTTATTCTGGCAAAAAAGCGGAATATATTAACCGATGAGATGCTTCTTGAAAAACTCAATGCCATTGTGGAACAAGTAGACCGCATTGATAAAATAATCGGACATCTTCGTACCTTTGCAAGACAATCCGATCAAACAAAAACGCCGGTAAACATAAAAATGCCTCTTCTTGACGTATTCAAGCTCATTGGCGAACAGCTGAAAAAGCAAGGAATCAGTGTCGATATGCATATCGAAGAAAACCTCCCCTACGTCCTTGCCGACCACAACAAATTAGAGCAGGTTTTTTTAAACCTCATTGTCAATGCCAAAGATGCCTTAAACGAACTTGAGAAAGTCCGCAAACACCTTAAATCTAAAAATGAAGCTACTGAGTATTTTGACTTAGTGGATAAAAAAATTACCATAAAAACCTATTCAAATACCTCCCATGTCATTATTGAAATTATTGACAACGGAATCGGTATCCCCAAGTCCATTATCAATAAAATCTTTGAACCCTTCTTCACTACTAAAGAAGTGGGAAAAGGCACCGGTATCGGGCTGTCGATAACTTATGGAATTGTCAAAGAATTTGAAGGTACAATAGATGTTGAATCCGAAGAAATGAAAGGCAGCAAATTCATAGTAAAACTTCCCATATTCAAAGAAAATAATATGTAAATATCTCCAATAATATTTTGTGTTGTTAAAAATCTTTCCAAGTGGTATGATATTCAAAGGAAATTTAATTAAAGCTGTTGCTTTATGTTTCCAATAGCTTTAATTTGCCATTTACATATTTTCATATAAAATGTTTGACAAAAGAGGTGTACCAATTTGCCTTTTGACGGTATAGTAACAAAAAATGTGGTTAACGAACTTACGGACGTTCTTACAGGTGCCCGCATTGACAAAATATATCAGCCTGAGCAGGATGAGATAATAATAAACTTAAGAGCCAAAGGTCAAAATCTTAAGCTTTTGTTATCCGCAAATGCCAGTTACCCAAGGATTCATTTTACCGATGTTACAAAGGAGAATCCAGTAAATCCTCCTGTTTTTTGTATGCTTCTAAGAAAGCATCTTTCCGGAGGAAGGATAACACAAATAGAATTTCACGATTTTGAAAGAGTTGTTACAATACATATTGAGACCATTAACGAATTGGGAGATCTGACTTTAAAAAAACTTGTAGTTGAAATAATGGGTAAACATAGCAACATTATACTTGTAAACAACGAAAATAAAATCATAGATTCGATAAAACATGTAGACAGCGATATCAGCCGGGTAAGAGAAGTCATGCCTGCTAGGCCCTATACCCTCCCCCCCAGTCAGGACAAAACCAGTCCTCTGGCGCTCAATGTGGATTTACTTTTCACTAAAGCAAACGAACAAGGGGATTTACGTATATCAAAGTTCCTTCTAAACAATATCAAAGGATTCAGTCCCCTTTTGTGCGAAGAAATATGCCATCGTGCAGGTGTCGACCCAAGAATGTCGGTTTCAAGCCTCTCGGAGAATATTGTCCTAAACTTGAAGCAAGTTTTGAAAGAATTAATTTTTAGAATTGAGCATTCGGAATTTACTCCATGCATAATATGGAATGGTGATGACAGACAAAAGCCCGTAGATTTTCATTCTTTTGAGATTAGTCAGTACAATACTTTGGATTTTTATCCTTCTATCAGCAAAGTGTTGGATTTGTTTTATACAGCCAGAGATACTTCCGACAGACTCACACAAAAGAAAGCGGATCTTTTAAAGATTCTAAACAACTGTATTGACCGTTGCAATAAAAAAATATCCATACACACGGACACACTCAGAGAAGTTGCCGAAAGGGAGAAGTTCAAGCTCTACGGCGAGCTTATCACTGCAAACATATACTGTATACCTAAAAATGCCGACAAGGTATCTCTTTTAAATTATTACAGCGAAGACGGCGAGTATGTTGAGGTCCCTCTTGACGAAAACCTTCTTCCTCAAGAAAATGCCCAAAGGTATTTTAAGAAATACGCAAAAGCAAAAGCAGCCTATATTCATACTACGCAGCAGCTTGAAGAAGCCCGCGGCGAGCTTTCATACCTTGAAAGTGTGCTTCACTGTTTAGAGAGCAGCAATTCCATCAAGGATATTGATGATATACGCCAGGAGCTTGCCGACCAAGGTTATTTGCCTTCAAAGAAAAAGAAGTCGGAAAAGAAAAATTCAAAAGCCTTTACTCCCTACATTTACAAATCCACGGACGGTCTTTACATCTATGTAGGAAAAAACAATGTGCAAAACGACTTTTTGACCCTGAGATTTTCATCTTCCAATGACATATGGCTTCATACGAAGAATATTCCGGGCTCTCATGTCATAATAAAAAAAGAAAAGGGAGAAATACCCGACAGCACTCTGTTTGAGGCAGCACAATTAGCAGCTTATCATAGCAAAGCAAAGAATTCCTCCCACGTGGAGGTTGACTACACCCAGGTTAGGAATGTAAAGAAACCCAACGGGGCAAAACCGGGAATGGTAATCTACGATAATTATAAAACTATTATTGTTACCCCCGATGAAAATATCGTAAATAATTTAAGAATGGAAAAATAGATAAGGAGTGTTAGTAAATGATATCAGAAAGTGTAGTAAATAGCTTAAAGAAAGCCTCATGGATAAGGGCAATGTTTGAAGAGGGTGAAAAACTTCGTAAAATCCACGGAGCAGACAATGTATATGATTTTACTTTGGGAAATCCCGATCACGAGCCTCCCGCATCGGTAAAAGAGACATTAAAAAGCATTGTCACCGAAGATAAACCGGGTATACACCGTTACATGAATAATGCAGGATATGAAGACGTAAGACAAAAAGTGGCAGACTATTTAAACAAAACCTCCGGGCTGTCTTCCATCTCATCACAGCATGTAATCATGACTTGCGGCGCTGCCGGAGCTTTAAACGTTGTGTTAAAAACTATCTTAAACCCCGGAGAAGAAGTAATTATTTTGGCACCTTACTTTGCTGAATATATTTTCTACGTTGGAAATCATGGAGGAAAAGTGGTTATAGTTCCTCCTGAAAAGGATAGCTTCAAACCGGACCTTAAAATACTCGAAAGCAGCATCACCGAAAAGACAAAAGCAATAATTATAAATTCTCCGAACAACCCATCGGGTTACATATACAGTGAAGAAACCTTGAAGGAAATTTCCGACGTCCTTGAAAAAAAAGAAAAGGAATTTAGCTCCACTATATACGTCATTTCAGATGAACCCTATTACAAGTTGGTTTACGATAATGTAAAGCTTCCGTTCCTTTTCAAAATATTTAAGAAGTCCTTCATCGTAAATTCTTTCAGCAAGTCCTTGGCTCTTCCGGGCGAGAGAATCGGCTATATTGCGGTAAATCCCGAGACTCCCGGGCTGGAGCTAATATTGGAAAGCTTGATATTTTGCAACCGCACCTTGGGTTATGTCAACGCACCCGCATTGTTCCAAAAAGCAATTGTCGACTCATTGGATGCAGACATTGATATTGATAGCTATAAAGAAAGACGGGATTTGATTTATGACACCTTAACCCGTCTGGGATTTTCATGCATAAAACCCCAAGGAACTTTTTATATTTTCCCGAAATCTCCTATTGAAGACGATATTCAGTTTATCAAACACGCAGTTAAATATAATATTCTTTTGGTTCCGGGCACAGGATTTGGTTTACCAGGCCACTTCAGACTTTCCTACTGCGTAAGCATGGACACCATAAAAAAATCAATACCCGCCTTTGAAGCATTGGCCAAGGATTTTAATCTTGTGAAATAAAGGTCTAAAAAAGGCTTCCGGCAGCATTAGCCGGAAGTCTTTGGCTTTTTGTCAGTTCTTTCGGAATTAATATTTGCAATGAAGCTCTCTATGTCTCTAAAAACATCTTTATTGTCAATACTGTGGCAAATTAAATGGTTTGAATTCTCGTAATACTTTATATACTTAATACTCGAAGACACATTTTTATAAATATAATCTGCACTTTTATGGTGCACAGTATCATCAACCAATCCTTGGGTTATAAATATTGGACATCTTATATTCTTTAGTAATGGCTTTGATTTTCTAAGCAACACCTTAAAATTAATCATAGCCGAAAAAGGAATAGATGCTGCAGAGCCAATATAATATTTTATATGTTTATAATCCTTTGTTTTTATATCGTTTGCAACATTCGTTGCAATCCTCTTTATATCCCAATGATATATTGGTGTATTAAGGGTTACAATACCATGAGTTTTATGCTTTGCTGCAAGATTTACAGCAATTAATCCTCCCATTGAAAAACCTATAATAATTACCCTATTGCATCGAGAATTAAGTTCTAGCAAGCTTTTCTCCGCTGACTCTATCCATTGGGTATATTTTGCAGCTGCCAAGTCTTGCCTGCTTCCCATATGACCTTTTAGTATCGGACATTCGGTTATAAAACCTTTACTTGACAAGTATTTATTTAAAGGTTCAATTTCCCCGAGATTTCCGGCAAAACCATGTATTATAAGACATCCAATAGTATCTTTCATATCATATTTTCACATCCCGATATAAACTGTTCGACTACAAAAATTTCTTCGCTAAAAGCTTTCAAAATGAAGCTTATTGCAAGGCAATCCATCTATATCATACGGTTTCTTTTCTTCATCGGGATAACCTACGGCTATTATACATTCCACTTCATATTCGTCGGGTATTTGCAGAATCTCTTTTACAGTGTCTCCAGCCTTCACATTATTAGTGCCGAATCTTTCTCTGACTTGTATCCAACAGGAACCCAACCCTAAGGATTGCGCAGATAGCTGAATTATAATTGAAGCTATTGAAGCATCTTCTATCCATACATCACAAACCTTTGGATTTGCTGCAACAACAATCCCCAATGGAGCACCGGCCAAAAAATCCGAGCTGTGTTCTCTGATTTTAGAAAGACTTTCAAGCTTTTCTTTGTCAGTAACCGCAATAAACTCCCATGGCCTTCTCGAACGGGATGAAGGCGCCAGCAAAGCGCTTTTTAAGATTATGTCTATTTTGTCCTTCTCCACTTCTTTGCTTTTAAATTTTCTGATGCTTCTCCTTGATTTCAGCAAGTCATACAGCATAAATTTACTCCTCCCTCATAAATCAAAGTTTTTCACAACCCCTTCGAATATATAAATAAATTTTAGTTCTATCACTATATTTTGCTTATCAGCCCGAAATAACATTCCGTCTCAATTTATATCTATCAGCTCCCATGCATATAATTACATTATATTATCTGAATAATATCAAAACAACTGCAATAATCATAATTTCTCGCCAATGTTTTATTAAAATCCACGCTTTTATTAAAATCCATGATTTTATTAAATTTGCTCAAAAAAATCATCATAAAAATATTCCATATTAGCAAATTATGATATAATTAAGATGTAAAGAAGCATATATTTGTTCGCATTTATCCTATGTAAAAATTCTTGGGGCTAATTTGTAAAAATTTCAATATTACTATTCCGTAGCTTATCTAAACCGCAAATGTGAACAATTAAATTTTTAAAAGGGGGAAATATGAGGTGAAAAAACTTATTATCACAGTTATAGTTTCTGCTGTCCTTTTCACTGTTCTTGTACCGCAGTTGCCTGTTTATGCAGCAGACTATAACTATGGAGAAGCACTCCAGAAAGCAATTATGTTCTACGAGTTTCAGATGGCCGGGGACCTTCCCGACAACATCCGAAACAACTGGCGCGCTGACTCATGTCTTGGAGACGGAAGTGACGTAGGTCTTGACCTTACAGGCGGTTGGTTTGACGCAGGAGACCACGTAAAATTCAACCTGCCTATGGCTTACACAGCTGCTATGCTTGCATGGGCAGTGTATGAGTACAAGGATGCATTGCAAAAAAGCGGTCAATTGGGCTATTTGATGGACCAGATCAAATGGGCGTCGGATTACTTCATTAAATGCCATCCTGAAAAAAATGTATACTACTATCAAGTGGGTAACGGAAACGCAGACCACAGATGGTGGGTACCGGCCGAATGTATAGATTCTCAAGTGGAAAGGCCGTCCTATAAAGTGGATCTGGCAAATCCGGGTTCTACTGTTACCGCAGGTACTGCCGCAGCACTTGCAGCAACCGCAGTAGTATTCAAAGACTCTAATCCGGCTTATGCTGCTGAATGTATACGTCACGCAAAAGAGCTCTATGATTTTGCAGAAACTACTATGAGTGACAAAGGTTATATTGAAGCTTTGAACTTCTACACATCCCATAGCGGATGGTATGATGAGCTTTCTTGGGCAGGTGCATGGATTTATCTTGCAGACGGTGACGAAAAATATCTTGAAAAAGCCGAAAAATATGTAGATAAATGGCCGCTCGAAAGCCAGACACCTTACATTGCTTTTTCATGGGGTCATTGCTGGGACGACGTTCACTACGGCGCAGCACTTCTCTTGGCAAAGATCACAAACAAGTCTTTATACAAAGAAACAATGGAAAGACATTTGGACTTTTGGACAGTAGGGTATGAGGGTCGAAGAATCAAATATACTCCGAAAGGTCTTGCCCACCTGACTGACTGGGGTGTATTAAGACATGCCACAACAACTGCATTCCTTGCATGTATTTATTCCGACTGGTCAGGATGTTCCAAGGAAAAAGCAAATATCTACATGGATTTTGCAAAGAAGCAAGCTGACTATGCTTTAGGCAGCAGCGGCAGAAGTTATGTAGTAGGCTTTGGTGTAAATCCTCCGGAGCATCCGCACCACAGAACTGCCCACAGCTCATGGTGTGACAGTATGAAAGTTCCGGAATACCACAGACACGTTCTTTATGGAGCCCTTGTTGGTGGACCGGATGCCACCGATGCATATGTTGACGATGTAGGAAACTATGTAACAAATGAGGTTGCCTGCGACTACAATGCAGGTTTTGTAGGATTGCTTGCCAAGATGTATGGCGAATACGGCGGAAACCCTATACCAAACTTCATGGCTATAGAAGAAAAGACAAATGAAGAAGTCTATGTTGAAGCTTCAGTAAGCTCAAATAACGGTGCCGACTTAAAAACATACCTTTACAACAAATCAGGATGGCCGGCAAGAGTATATGACAAGCTTTCTTTCAGATACTTCATGGATCTTACCGAGTATGTATCTGCCGGATATAATCCTGATGATATAACTACTTCAATAATTTATAGCGCAGCATCAACCGCTAAAATTTCAAAGCCAATACTTTATGATGCTTCTAAAAATATATATTACTGCGAAATCAATCTTTCCGGCACAAAGATATTCCCCGGAAGCAACTCAGACCATCAGAAGGAAACCCAGTTTAAGATACAACCTCCTTCAGGTGCTCCTTGGGATAATACCAATGACTTCTCCTATCAGGGAATCAAGAAAAACGGTGAACTTGTAAAAGAACTACCGGTTTACAACGATGGAGTTCTCATATTCGGTGTAGAGCCCGACGGTACTGTTCCAACCTCACCAACGCCAACAGTAAAACCGTCTCCGTCACCGTCTGTAAATCCTACACCAACACAGAGTGTTCTTTACGGTGATATCAATCTGGACGGAAAAATAAACTCCTCAGATGTTACACTATTAAAAAGATATGTTGTCAAATCCATAGATGTTTTCCCAACCGTTTATCCGGAGAAGAGTCTAATTGCAGCAGATGTAAACGGGGATGGAAAGGTAAACTCTACGGACTATTCATATCTTAAACGCTATATCCTGAAAATCATACCTACCATACCTGGAAACGATGGACAATACCGTTTTGATTAAAAATATAAGTAAAAAAAAGAGAAGAGTTCAAAGGCTCTTCTCTTTTTTTATACTTAAAATTATCAAAACATTTATTCCCTTGTTTTTACAACCATTAAAATACCTGAAGTTATTGATATTTGGGCGGTAGGGGCAATAAAACAATTACTTACTCCTCTGCTTGAACCCATTTCAATAGTCTCACCCTTAAGGGGGTAATAAAGCCCTTTTGTGGTTATACCTTCAACCTTTGACGTAAGAGGCAGCAGTGTAAGATAACATCCTTCTTCCGCTTCAACCTCGACGCTGTCGGTAATCAGAAAGATTTCATTATATTCATTTACTACCCTGCCTTTTACTCCCCTGTCAAGCATTTTCTTTAGTAAAAAAATATTTGATAAAGTGTGATCCAGCCTTGTACCGGTGCCTCCAATTATCACAATATCCTTGTACCCTCTGTCAATGGCCGTATCTACCGCAAGTTCCGTGTCTGTCATGTCCTTTTCTGTTGGAAATTCCAATATTGTAACCTTTTGCTCCCTGTAATATTCAAGCTGTTTGTCTTCTATAGAATCAAAATCCCCCAAAAGGACATCCGGCTTTATGCCAAGCTTTTTAAGATGCAAAGCTCCCCCGTCAACGCAAACAATAAAATCAGCCTCATCAAAAAATTTTCTGTGATATGAATAATCTATAATACTTCCATTACAAACAATAAGAGCATACATTTCTTTCACCGGCCTATTCCCTATATGAGTTTGCCTTAAGCTCTCGAATTATTTTTTCGGTATCCTCTGCCGCAAATACGGTAGAGCCCGACACAATAACATTTGCGCCTGCCTTTGTCACGGTGTGTATATTCTCAGTATCTATTCCGCCATCCACTTCTATATCGATATCAAGTCCTCTGCTGTGAATAATCTTTTTTAAGTCCTCTATTTTGCGGGTAACTCCGCTTATATATTTCTGCCCTCCAAATCCCGGATTAACCGTCATAAGAAGAACCATGTCCACATCTTCCAAGACCCACTCCACACTAGATAAAGATGTGGCAGGATTTAGAGCTACTGCAGCTTTTTTCCCAAGCTGCTTAATTTTCTGGATAGTTCGATGAAGATGGCAGCACGCCTCCGGATGAACCGAAATGATATCCGCCCCGGCATCGGCAAAGTTTTCTATATACATATCAGGATTTTCAATCATAAGGTGAACATCAAAAGGCAACCTTGATACCTTTTTTAATGCTTTTACCACAGGAGGACCAATTGTTATATTAGGTACAAAATGTCCATCCATAACATCTATATGTACCAAATCGGCTCCAGCCCTCTCTATACGCAACACTTCCTCGCCCAGTTTTGAAAAATCTGCCGACAGTATGGATGGAGCAATTTTAATCAACATTAAGCACTTCCTTTCGAGTAATTAAACTTATACATATTTTTATCTATAAATCAATATCTTAAACAAAAACTCCAACTTTCTTTGAAACAATCAATTTTTCAGGAATACTTACGGCGCTGCTTGTCCTTCAATGCTTTGTAAAATGTTATATAGCGCGCATATCTGTCCTTGCTTATTCTTCCGTCCTCCAAGGCACTTTTAACCTTGCATCCCGGCTCACTGATATGGCTGCATCCGACAAACTTGCACAGGCCGATATACTCTCTAAACTCCGGATAATAATTTTGAAGGTGTTCCGGCTCAATGTCCGAAAGTTCAAAAGAACTAAAGCCTGGAGTGTCCACTACAAACCCTCCTGACTTTAGTTCCAAAAGCTCCGCATGCCTTGTGGTATGCTTTCCTCTCTCAATTTTATCACTAACGTTACCCGTCTCCATGACATACGAATCCAAAATTCTGTTTAAAATAGTCGACTTTCCCACTCCGGACTGTCCCGCAAAAACAGTAATCCTTCCTTCGAGCATTTTTGCCAATTGCTCAAATCCAACATCTAAAACAGAACTAATAGATACAATTTCAAATCCGGTATCTTTATAGCAGTCGATTATTGAGTCTTTATACCCTTCATCCAAGTCAATTTTGTTTATGCAGATTATCGCATTTATTTCTTTCTGCATGACGGTAATCAAAAGCTTGTCTAAAAGACTAAAATCCGGCAAAGGTGATTTAACCGAAACAACCAAAGCTATCTGATTGATATTTGCTACCGCCGGTCTTACCAGCTGTATTTTCCTTGGGCAAATTTCTTCAATATATCCCTTCTTTTTTTCTTCGTCTACCACCGATAGAATAACTTCGTCACCAGGTAAAGGAATTTTGGAATCTTTTCTGAATGCACCTCTGGCCTTGCATTCATAAACTCCGTCCTCCGCTTTTACGTAGTAAAATCCTCCAATACCTTTGAGTATAATACCTGATGGCAAACTTTATACCTCCTTAATTCTCTTCCGCATATTCTGTCTGACCTTCTTCATCGGGATCTTCCGC
>NZ_DAORXT010000022.1:0-35504 GCF_035371925.1 Acetivibrio sp.
AAATCCCATAAACAACGCCTCCTATTTTGTGTTTGTGAAGCAATCACTGTTTTGACTCTTCATCATTTATTTTTGAGTATTCATTGTTTATTTTGGAAACCTTCCTGCTGTCTACCATTCTTGCAATTCCTACTACGTCCAGTATGCAAGCTACACTTCTGTCACCTAAAATTGTGGCTCCAGAAATACCTTCTACTTTGCCTATATAAGAGCCAAGATTTGTAACAACAATTTCTTGGTTCCTTATAAGTTCGTCCACCACAATTCCAAAGCGTTTTTCTGCTATTCCCAACAAAACAATCAAAGTATTCTCCCTCTCCTTGCTCCGCGAAATGCCGAAATAGTCATGAAGCCAAATCAAAGGAACCGCTCTGTCCCTTATAACCGCCACTGCTTGTCCATTGACGGATTCAATTTCATTCTTTGGCTTTCGTACAATTTCAACAACATTGCTCATAGGAAGGGCATAAGTTTGATTGTTAATCTTAACTAAAAGCCCTTTCAATATGGCAAGAGTGAGAGGAAGCTTGATTGGCAGTTTGATTATGAACTTTGTCCCGGTGCCTGTCCGCGTCTCAACATCAACGATTCCATTCAGTTTTTCAATGCCAGTCCTTACTATATCCATTCCGCCTCCATGGACAGAAATATCATTCTCTGAAGGGGAAAGGTCGGTGTGAAAAATAAGGTTTATCAACTGCTGTTCACTCATGCTGTCTGCTTCTTTCTCCGTAACAATCCGATTCTTTACAGCTGATTGTTTTATCCTTTGTATATCAATTCCTGCTCCGTCATCTTCAATGGTTATAATTACATTGCTGTCCTCGGACAATGCTGTAACTCGCAATGTACCCTTTTGGGGTTTACCCATCTTTTTACGGACTTCCGGATTTTCAATCCCATAAATTACAGCATTCCGTACAAGGTGGATTAGAGGGTCACTCATTTCTTCCATGATTGTCCTGTCTATTTCTGTTTCCCCACCCTCAAGCACCAGGTCAACTTCCTTGTTCAGTGAGAGGGACAAATCTCCGACCATTCCGGAAAAGCAGCTAAATAACTGCTCCACCGGCATCATACGGGTTTTCATTATTTCTTCTTGAAGCTCATTGGTTAGCACCGATACCCGGTTTGAGATACCTATCAAGTCATCGACAGTTTCGTCAAAGGGATACCGGTCATATAAGTTGTCTGAGACCTGAGCTATTCGTATCTGTTCAATCACCAATTCACCAACGAGGTCCATCATTCTTTCCAGATGGTCTACATCAATCCTTACAGTATGTACAATTCTTTTTTTCTCTCCCACTGCTGAATCTTTCTCATCCCCCGCCCCAGTTTCTCCAGCCTCCGTTTGGGACAGGGAATTTTCAACCTTATCCGTATTGCCGTCCGGTTTATCTTTCGAAAGCAGTTGTAGCTGTTCTTCAGCTTCACCCATAAAAGCCCTTGCAGTCTCCGGGCTTTCAAATATGTTAGCCATGCTACACTCCCTTCCTATTCATATTCATAAAGTACACTATCGATTTTTAGAATGCTGACTACCCCTTCATCAGTAATACCTATGCCTTCAAAGTAGCTGCCATCAATCCCCGCTATCATCTCCGGAGGCGGTTGAATGTCCGAAAACCTTATGACATGGTTTACTTTATCAACCACAATCCCAATCATCTCATCTCTGCTTTTTACCACAACAATGCGGGTCTTTTTTGTAGGCGTGTAATTGACAAGTCCCAGCCTTTTATGAAGATTGACTACAGGAATGATTTTACCCCGAAGATTGATAACTCCTTCCAAAAAGGGCTGGCTATTAGGTATCGGGGTGATGCTTTGCATTTTGATAATCTCATATACATCGCTGATTTTCAGGGCATATTTCTCATCTGCTAATTCATAAGCCACATATAGGCTGGTCAAAAGTTCATTCATCATTGTTCACCTCCCTTCAAACATTAAATAAATATAGTTAAAAAATGTTATAACTTACTTAATGTTTGAATAAGATAACGAAAAATAGCCTATATCCTCTTACTTTGGAAATAGCATACTTAAACCTATAGATTTTGCCAATATGGTCTGACTGCCTCTCTCATGACGAGGGAAATAAAACTAGAAGAGCAATTGGGCCCAATATTTGATTGAGAATGCAAAGCCCAATTCAGCAAGAGCAAGAAAGTCAAAGCTTCCTTTTGATTTAAACATAGGGAAGCCTGCTTGCCAGATTTCTTCTATGAATCCGGTTGTTTTCCCGATAGTGTATTTTTCGTCTTAATATGCACATCAGATATTTTTCCTAAATCATATCGTTGTATGCCGATTGTTATCCACCTCTCTGTTGTTTTGCGACGAATCCGGTATCTAAGCTTTGCGTTGTTATGCCAAATTGCGTTTTGTTAGTTTTGGTGTTTTCGAAAAATACATTTTGTGATTAACCGTTACAATTTACATAAAATCTAACTTGATATTTCCTAATATGGAGTTTTTCATTTTTTGAATGTAACAATATGCTCATTTTGTTACTTTATTAACAACGTAAAAACTCTGATATTTAGAAGGTTTAATACTAATAATATTTTCGTTTAATTTATTTCATATAAAAGAATCATGTATCTTTTTAATAATTTATGTAAATGCCTTTAGTTTACAACATATTATAAAATGTACTCGAGTATTTGATTGGGTTAATATTGAGGGCCTTAGGGCTTAGAGTATATAGAAAACTCGGCCGTAACGGCCTGGAATTTAAAAGGCAAACTCTGCTTTTTAGTCTAATTTTAATATGTTATAAATATCCAAACAAACAACTAAATAGTTAGAGAGTTTTATTTATTTTATAAAAAATACAAAATATGCAGGAAAAATAAATGTTGCGTCGAAGTATATATTTTAAAGTAACAAAATGAGCATATTGTTACTTTAATCTTCAGGAAAATTATTCCTATTATTCAAGATAAATTCCTTTCTCAATTCCCGGCTGAAGATAATAGTCTTAAAGTTTGCGATGCTTCATATTTCCAACTTTTTATTGACTTAATTTTCATTTTGTATTATGATATTTAGAAGCATGGTATTGAGGGTCATTTGGCTGTCATTTGCCAGTTTTCCGGGCACTTTGTTTTAATAAGATATTTTATTTTTCTTAAATAAGGACAAAAATAATTAATATATTAAGGATAAAATGGATTTTATGGTGTTGATACACTAGGAGGAATGTAATAAATGCATTGGTCGGATGAAATTGCTAACAAGCTGATAAGCTTACACCCTGACAAGGAGGAATTTGTACTTGCAGCAGGCACAAGCCCTTCAGGTACAGTCCATATAGGTAATTTCAGGGATGCCGTTACTGTTTATTTTGTTGCAAAAGCTCTAAGGAAGCAGGGAAAAAAGACTGTTTTGCTTTTGTCTTGGGATGATTATGACCGTTTCAGGAAAGTACCCAAGAACCTGCCCGAGGATAGAATCAAAGAATATGAAAGCTACATAGGCATGCCATATTCTGCAGTGCCCGATCCCTTTGGCTGCCACGCTTCCTATGCAGAACACTACGAAAAAGAATATGAAGAATCCCTCGAAAAGATTGGTCTCAAATTCGATATAATCAGATATCAAACCAAGGAGTACATGAGCGGAAGATACAAAGACGGTATAATAACTGCTCTGAAAAACAGAAAAGAAATATATGATATAATGCAGGAATTTAAGACACAGGAATATTCTGAAGAAGAAAGGGAAAACTTCTATCCCGTTTCCGTCTACTGTGACAAATGCGGAAAGGATACTACAAAAATCACAGAGTTGTCTGAAGATTGCAATGTAGTAGGCTATAGCTGCAAATGCGGAAATGTTTCCACAGTAAATATTTCCGAACAGGGCAATTGCAAGCTTCCGTGGAAAGTTGACTGGCCCATGAGATGGATGTATGAGGGTGTTGACTTTGAGCCCGGCGGAAAAGATCATGCATCGCCCCAAGGAAGTTATCAGGTATCCAGGGTAATTGCGAAAAAGATTTACAATATTGATGAGCCCCTGTTCCAAGGCTATGAGTTCATTGGAATTAAAGGTTTGACAGGAAAGATGTCCGGCTCTTCCGGCTTAAACATAAATCTCGAAGAGTTGCTGAAAATATATCCTCCGGAAATCATCTGGTGGCTTTATGCCAAAAAGACTCCAAACGAGGCTTTCGACATAAGCCTTGGCGATGATGTACCGAGGATTTACGGCGAATTTGACAGGATTTATGAAAATTATTACAACAATGCCGAAAGTCTGGATGAGATTACTAAAAGCACGCTGGATATTGTATTGGACGGAAGTCCTAAAAAAGTAAATCCGCCTTTTAATATCCTGCTGACTTTATACTCAATTTCCAACGGAAAAATTGATATGATTGAAGAAATGTTCACAAAGATCGGCATGAGCTTTAAAGCTGAAGAGCTCAAAGAAAGGCTCGAAAAAGTAGCTTACTGGCTCGAAAAATATGCACCGAACATGCTGATGAAATTAAACACATCACCGGATTTTGAGTATTTCGAAGCTCTGGATGATGAAGTAAAAGGTTGGGTAAAAGACTTCTGTGAATTAATTAAAATCAAGATGGATTCCGAGGAATTGACTACCCGTCTGTATGCTATTCCTAAGAAGGAAACTGCAGACGTTAAGGAAAACAAGAAAAATCAGCTGCTGTTCTTCAAAACCATGTATCGCTTGTTAATCGGAGAAGATAAAGGGCCTATGCTTTCAACATTGATTCTAGCTGTAGGCGCCGAAAATATTCTTCCGATTGTCGAGCCTTTGGTAAAGGGTGGCGCAAATAATTAATTGCTAGAATTATAGAACCCTTGAAGCACTTTATAATACGGTGCTTCAAGGGTTTTTTATTTGGCCTCTTGGAATGAAATGAAAGAGACAAAAGCGAAGGGAGTCGATGTCCCGAGCTTTTATTAGTCTTTTGGGTTCTTGTCTTAAGCTCTTATTGCCCCTTTTTTATTTTGAATCTCTCCACAACGGCATTTCCACAGTTACTTTGAACAAATCCCCATCTATTTGTATGTCAAACTTACCTCTTTGCAAGGCAGTCAAGCTTTGAGCAATAGACAGGCCCAATCCCGAGCCTTCCGTTGTTCTAGATTCATCGCCTCTCACAAACCTTTCCGTCAATCGTTCTGCAGGTATATTCAATGGAATGGCCGATATATTCTTTACAACAAGCACCCCGTCGCTTTGATTTTTTGATATATTGATATAAACCCTGGTACCCCGCAACGAGTATTTCAAAACATTGGACATTAGATTTTCTATTATTCTCCACATATGCTTTCCGTCGGCGAGTACAAATATATTTTTCTCCTCTGCACTAATTCGAATATCAAGCCCAGCCTTCTCCATTTTTTCTTGGTATTCACCATGAGCCTGCAAAATTAATTCATGCAGATCCACCTTTTCGAGATTGACTGCCAAGTTTCCGCTGGATGCCTTGCTTGCCTCCACCAAATCTTCAATCAAAACCTTGAGCCTTGCAGATTTCTCTTCAAGAATACCGATATATTCCTTCGCTTTATCGCTTCCCACTTCTTCTCTTTTTAGCAAATCCACATAATTTATTATGGAGGTAAGCGGTGTCTTTAAGTCATGGGATACATTGGTTATCAGCTCCGTCTTCATACGTTCTCCCTTTATCGCTTCTTCAACCGCATTTTTCAACCCACCTCTGATGTTGCAAATGTTTTCGGCAAAAGCGGCAAACACAGGTGACATTTTATCACTGTTCATTTCATAGTCGATATTACCTTGGGATATCTGTTTTGTTCCTTCCATAATCGTTGCAAGGGACCTTAAAGCTCGAGCAATAAAGGCAAAAACCAATACGTTTATAAATACCAGCAAGAAACCTGAAATTTTAGCTGCAGAACTATAGTAATAATTGACATATGCGTCAACAAATATCACAAATAACATACAGTTTATAGCCACATAAAAAGGAAGCAAAATCAGTATCCATACCCTGAAAATTTTACCGTTAAAACATTGCTTAATGAAATCTTTAATTTTTCTTAAAAAAATTCTTAAAATAATTATAAAGAGAATGCTGTTTGACAGATTACCCCTCTTTCTCCGCCGGATTAGGGATAATGAATAGGAAAGCCAAGTTATAAACGCAACACTCAGCGTAACAGCTAAAAACAATATACTTCTAGGCTCATTATCATAGTATGTTTCCAAAGTATTCGCAAAAGCAAATCCGCATATTAAAATCAAAATTATCGAACCTATTGTGTGTATATCCAAATACACTTTATCAATAAACGGCACAGGTCTGCTTTCTTCTTTTTGCTCCTGCCAAATACCTTTCCACGTACCGCTGAAAAGGTATGCCAGGCACCCTATCAGCAATATAAAACATACTATCAATGAGATTATCACAAATATCATCAAGGATTTCACTCTGGTATATCGAATATAATCATCGTAAAATTCATCTCCGGGTTTCAATGGCTCTATAACTGCAGCATAAACTTCATAGTTTGTTCCTTTCATTCTTTCCATTATATAATTGGCCCTATACAGATACTGATTATACACGTTTCTGTTGTTTATATATACATATGTACGCTGTTTCCTTAAAAATTCAATTGGATCCTCATCTTCTACATTTGTAATGACTTCGCCTGTTTGTGTGTCTTTAATATAATAGCCGAAGTTTAATATGTTGGAAATGGTTTGTGTTGCATTATAGAGCGCAACGGATTTTTCGGTAATCACATACCAATCGATTTCATTCTCGATAATATCCTCTTCACTTCTTACATCTTTCAGCCAAATATAATAATCCACAACGCTTGCAACATGGCTGCTAAAATTGGATATATATTTAGGATAGCTGTAATAGTTGTCGCATGTAACAATCTGTTCGTTTTTTATCAGAAAACCCCAGCTTCCGCACACAACTAGAAAGCTCAGCCACGCAAGAAAAAATGCAAGCCCTTTTGTCGTGTTGGAACGTTTAATATTTTTCCATTTTATATCCAATACCCCACACCACCTTTAAGTATTTTGGTTCTTTGGGATTAATCTCAATTTTTTCCCTTATGCGTCGAATATGCACGGCAACCGTGTTCTCCGACAAATACGCCGGTTCCTTCCACACATTTTCATATATTTGATCTATGGAAAACACTTTGCCCGCATTTTTCATAAGAAACAGCACAATACCGTACTCTGTCGCCGTTAACTTTACCAATTCTCCGTCAACCTTCAGCTCTTTTGCCTCAATATCAAGCTCCAATCCTCCGTTTTTCAATACTCCGCTTTTTCTTTCTGTCCCTCCGAGCTGAGTATACCTACGAAGCTGCGACTTCACCCTTGCAATAAGCTCCAGTGGGTTGAACGGCTTTGTCACATAATCGTCGGCTCCGAAGTTAAGCCCTATAATCTTGTCCGTATCCTCAGACTTTGCAGACAGGATTATAATTGGTATATTGAGCTCTTCCCGAATCTTTATGGTTGCAGACAATCCGTCCAATTCCGGCATCATCACATCCAATATAACCAAATGGACTTTTTCTTCTTCCAGAGCTTTCAATGCCTGCTTTCCCGTATATGCTTTAACAACACCGTAACCCTCCTGTTTCAAGTAAATTTCCAGTGCATCCACTATTGCCTTGTCATCGTCACACACTAAAATATTGCATTTGTCCATATGTATCGGCCCCCAATACTTTTCCTGTAATAGTTCATCTTATATCACCTGCCTTTTTATTTTATAGCATAGCAGGCAAACCTTACAAAAACGTTCATAAAATTCTTAAACTTTTCTTAAGATTAATCTATCTTTTAGAAAACATCAAGCTAAAACCTATGGTTTAGTCCCTGACGAATATAAATAAAACGGGCAGCCGCACAGCCACCCGCTTTATTCTATAAGAATAAATTTTTATATTTATATGTCAATCGCTTTAATTAATTTTTATACAGGTAGAGACGGTATGCTGTTTAGCAAATACCTCTTTAATATGGACAAGTCCGTGGAATTAATTTTTCCGTCTCTATTGAGGTCAGCAGACTCCTCGGGAGTATTAAACTTTTGAAGGCTTTTAGTTAAATATCTCTTCATCATAGTATAGTCTGTGGAATTTACTTTCTGGTCGCCGTTCAAATCTCCATATATAATGTTTGGTGTGGGACTCGGTGTCGGAACATTTCCTTTTGGTGTTGGCATTGACGGATCTATCTGCATTGAAGAATCCCCAAAGAATCTGTACAAGCCTGCACATGCTCCTACAAAAGCAGCATTGTAGTCGATAGCAACTTCATTGTAAACATAATCACTTGTAACGTCTACATGCTGATCTCCAGAATCAGGTCCGCCAACAAGTGCACCATACAATACATGTTTATGCGGAGAACGGTCGTTGGCATCACTTAAGCCGGAAGCTGCTCTATGGTGCGGGTACTTAACTGAATTACTGCTATAGCCCACAACATAACAACGATTTATAGGGTTTTTACCCAACAGGTAATCCATTTGCGACCTTGCCCAATTACCATACTTTGATGGTGTATCACCATGATGTTTGTCATAAACAAGAGCTATCAGCTGTGCTGCAGTATTGTATCTTGCGGAACCCCATTGATTGAGGAACGTATATCCGCCCGGTGTAATTGTAATACCGCCTCCCGGTAGCCACTTGTCAAGCAATTGCTGTATAGGTTTCCAGAAATCAATCTGCTCACCCGGATTTTTATTTGAAGCTCTCTTATATCTGTCTTCGAAATTTTGACTGTTTTTGTCATACAAATCGTCTATTTCTGCCAAAATACATGCCGTACCTGACCACATATCATTCCAGCAATGTATCCACCCTGGCGGCGCATAATAATCGAAATATTTAAATGCTTCGTCTAAATAATTCTCATTTTGAGTTGCCAAATAAAGCCATGCAGCAGCCCAGCAGTAATCATCCTCCCATTTGCTTGAAGAATAATAACCTTTAGGGCCGTCAGCACTTGAAAGTACTGCTTTTGAATTTTTCTGTGCAAAATCAAATAAAGCTTTTGCATAATCAAGGCTTTTTGCAGCATATTGAGGGTCTGTGTCCTTAAAATTCAAGTAGTTTATTGCAAGTGAAGCTGCCGTTCCCGAAATAATGTCAGTTCCGGGTTTTTCCTTTGTAATAAACCAGCCTCTTCTAAACATGGTATCCTTCTCAGGAGCACCCCAAAATGCATGGTCGATATCTCCATCTCCCACCTGATGACAGAACGCTACTACATTACCCGATGCATCCCTGAAAGTACACTTCATGAAATAGTCATTAAAGTATCTTAGAAGCGTTTCCGCATGAGGAGCCTGACCCGTTGCACGGAACTGATCTTTAAACTCATAATAACCCCAACCCACTGTTGAAGCGGCATAAGCCTCAGGGAGACCAAATTTTACATGGTCACCGGCATCATGGAAACCGCCAGAAACGTCAACTTTGCCGTCTCCATCCGGGTCAAGTACACTTCTGTTGCTGCTGATGAATCCGTCGGACATATCGGTGTTTTGGGAATCCAGCGGAAGTTTCGCGTCATATACGTGGCAGTTCCCTCTCCAGTCTAAAAGACCATTCTCATCAACACCGGTACCGCACATGTTGGCATCATAAAAGAACATGGAATACTGCAATGCCTTTGCATAATTGTATTCTCCGGCAGCATCTGTCCTTACAATGCTGAAAGGAATAATTCCTGCAGCTGTAATCGCAAGACCGGTTAGAAAAGCCGCCACTTTCTTTGAGAAAAACTTCTTTTTCATCATATCCCTTCCCTTTCTTATAAAATTAAATTATTTATGTTAATATTTATTTTTAACACAGCTTGACGAAATTGAATTAACTATTGAAATACAGATAAAGCGTAGACTTAATTTGGGATATAGAATTAGCAAGACGTTTTCTCAATAAATTAACGGATATTCTTCATTTTTTATTGGGATAGCATTACTACAACCGATTCATATATTTTAATTATTCAATATACTACTTTATCCTTTCACTAATATCTTACTATATTTTTCTTCATATTACAATTGATTTTAAACAGATATTCTCGGTTTTGCCTCTTTCATTTCATTCCAAGAGGCCAAAATAAAAGCCGGTATCTTAAGACACCGGCCAAAAATTACAGGTTTAATTTCATTCTGATTCCTGATACTCAACGGGTAGACTCGGTATCGTACGAAGTAAGTATCTTTGCAATATGGAATAGTCGGTTGAGTTGATCCTGCTATCTTGATTTAAGTCTGCTACTCTCTCCGGAAGGCCAAGCGAACGAATTATTCTAAGGATATACCTCTTCATGTAGGACAGGTCGGTTGAATTAACCTTCTTGTCGCCGTTCAAATCCCCATACACAAATTCCGGCCACATTGTAGATGTGGGCTCCGGATCCGGTGTCGGATTATCATTACCTGATATAGGGTATGTTTTTAAGTTGGGGAGCTCATCCAAAGTTATGCAGTAATCGCTCTGATACATTTCTATCAGCCAGTCAACAGGATTGTTCTGTTCTCCTGTAAGCCACCAACCGTACCATGGGCAGAAATACAGCCATCCGGCTCTTTCATTTATGAGATTTGAAACTCTCGGAATTGTATCATTCTCACTCATTGCAACCAGTTTTTTGCCGTCAGTGAGCTTCACCAGGTTGTAGAATGTGGATGAAATTGCGCTTCCATTAGGCTTTCCGTCCTTGGCATTGTATTTGTCGTAACCGATGATATCCACCACATCATCGCCCGGATACCATGCGGCTGAAGTCTCATAAGTATATGAAGTCCAAACCCATATAAGATTGTTCAAGCCATATTCATTGGTAAACTTGTCATAGAGAAGTCTGTAAAGCTTTACACAAGGCTCCGGACCTTCGGCTCCCCACCAGAACCATCCGCCTTCCGCTTCATGGAGCGGTCTGAACAGTATAGGAACCCCGGCATCCTGAACCTGCTTCAGTTTTTGAGCCATGGTATCGATATCATTGAGCAGCGCAATATTTTCTTCCGTTCCAGGAGTTAAAGCCTTTGATATGCTAAAGGTTGTGCTCTCGGTATAAAAACTGTTGTCCGCTTTCTTTCCAATATCCCCGGGTGAAAACCAGTGCCAGCAAACCGTCGGTATTCCGCCTTTTTCATTGTACCACTCGATAACACGCTCGGCGCACAGGTCATCCCACATCAAACCGTTTCCTCTGTAGTTCATAAAGTCAAAGCCTCTTACCGCAGGCAGTTTCCCGGTTTTTTCCCTTATATATGTAAACTCGGCCTCAGACCCTTCATAGTTGTGAGAACCGCAAAGCTCTTGCTGTCCCGAAAGTATGTGCTTGCCGTAAATATCAACAAGATAACTCATAAGTGCCTTTGCTTCTTTTGTAGCATTGGGATTTACCAATGTTTTTGAAACCTTGAGTCCTACAATGCTTTCGTCTGCAGGTTTTACAACCAGATAATCAAAGTAGGTGTATCCCCAGTAGGCTTCAAGTTCAATATTATTGGTACCTGCATCAAGCTTTACAATCCCTGCCGAAAGCTCTTTCCATTTGAGAGTAAACGGAAAGCTTACTTCTCCCTGATTGGAACCGTTTACATTCAGGTACTGCACTTTTTTGATTTTGTCATAAGGCTGTACATAGCTGATAAATATTTCGTAAAGTCCTTCTTTGTCAACCTCAACGTTTACCGATGTACTTGTACCCTTTTGTCCAATAAAGACGCAAGTACTTCCTGTAAGATCGAAGACATCTCCATACTCATTTTTACCCACATAGTCGGTATAAATCTGGGCTCCGTTACGGATACCGTCTTCAAACTCGTACTTGTCCCCATCCGCAGACACTGCATTTGTCACAAAGATGCACGATGTTATAGGTATGACAACTGCAAGCATCAGTGCCAAGAAAGCTTTCATTGAAGTCTTCCCTCTCATAAATATTCCCCTCTCTGTAAAATATCATATTATATTAAATAATAGAAATTTTATTCAGTTGTAACATTACCGCAATGTGATAAAGCAAAACAAGAAAAGAAATGCAGATAATTCTTCATATAGAACTGTGTAGATGTAGAAAACCGCATAGATATGGAATAGCACGTTTTTTCCTATATATTTATTTTACTACATTTTTCTCTACATTACAATTAATTTTATAGAATGTTGTCATTTTATATTATAAAACAATGTAATATTAAAAAGCACTTTCCTTTAAAGTATCAAGGTAAAGTGCTTTTTATCCTCCTTAGTTAATTTATCAAATTATCAACAATAGAAACATTCTATTAATCTATGCTTATAGCATACTTCGCAGAATACTCATTAAACTGTTTAAGAAATTCATTATTGGGCTCATGCTTTACTTTATACAGATAGCTGTGCATATTCATGCTGTCATGGGACATTTCTATCACACATCCCGCAATGTTGGAACAATGGTCGGATATGCGTTCCAATACAGTTATCAAATCGGAATAGACAAATCCCATCTCAATTGTACACTTGTTGCTCTGCAATCTTTTAATATGCTTCTTTTTCATCGCACTTTTAAGCTCGTCAATTACTTCCTCGAGGGGGTCCACCTTTGCCGCAAGTAAAGTGTCATTTCTGTCAAATGCCTTGACAGCAGTCTCAACCGCTTCTTCCACCGCCGCCATCATAACACCCAGCTCTTTTTTAGCGGATTCGGAAAACTGCATCTTCTTATCGTGCATCTCTTGGGCAGAATCCATAATCTCCAATGCATAATCCGCAATACGCTCAAACTCGCCTATCAAGAAAAGTAGTTTGGCGGCTTCCGTACTGTCCTGGGCCGACAAATTCTGACTGGACAGCTTGACAAGATAGGTCCCCAAGGCATCTTCATATCTGTCCGTTTGCTGCTCCGCATCTTTTACCTTCTGCACATCTTTTTCGTCATAATTGTTCACCAGTGCAACCGCCTGCTTTATGGCACTCATTGAAGTGTAGGCCATTTCCTTTGCAATTTCCCTGCTGCGGTTTATAGCTATGGCAGGAGTTGAAAACAAACGGGAATCGAGAAGTGACACCTTGTCCTTTTTATTGTCTTCTTTTATAGTCTTGTATGCCAGCTTTTCCAAAAGCCCGCTAAAAGGCAGCAACATAGCCGTACACAAAATGTTGAAAGCCGAATGGGCAATTGCAATGGTTACATGATTTGCCGCCCAATCGAAAAATGCAAAGTTGAATATTGCATCCAATATGGTCAATAGTGTAAGGAACACCGCTGTTCCGATAAGATTGAAGTAAAGGTGCACCAGTGCCGCACGGCGGGCGTTTTTATTTGTTCCAACCGACGATATTAGTGCCGTAACACAAGTACCGATATTCTGGCCCATTATTATCGGTATGGCAGTCCCCATAGTGACATATCCCGTGGCGGACAATGCCTGCAAAATTCCCACTGAAGCCGATGAGCTTTGGATGATTCCTGTAACCACTGCACCAAGGAGCACTCCCAGTATGGGGTTTGAGAAAATCAGCAGTATATTGCGAAAGCCTTCTATTTCACCTAATGGCTCGACCGCTGCGGACATTCCTTCCATACCGTAAATCAGAGTGGCAAAGCCTAGAAGAATCAAACCAATATCCTTTTTTCTTTCATTTTTAATGAACAAGTAATAGATAACACCGATTAGAGCCAGTACCGGCGTAAAAGAAGAAGGCTTCAGTAAATTTACAAAGAAATTGCTGCCTTCAATCCCGGCCAGACTCAAAATCCACGCAGTAACCGTTGTACCGACATTTGCACCCATGATAACGTGGATCGCTTGCTTCAAGGTCATTATGCCGGAGTTTACAAAGCCCACCACCATAACAGTAGTGGCTGAAGAGCTTTGTATGATAGCCGTAACAGCAAGCCCCATCAAGAAACCATTCAGCTTTTTTGATGTCAAACGCTCAAGCAAGCCCTTGAGCTTGTTGCCTGCACTTTTTTCAAGCCCTGTCCCCATAAGGCTCATACCGAACAGGAACAAGGATAACCCCCCTATTAACTCTAAAAAACCAAATAAATCCATATATCACCCATTCCCTTTTCTTAAAATCAAAAAAATTATAGCATATTTTTACCTGACGCTTTGTAAAATGTATGTAAAATGTATGTTAAATGTTCGGTGCAATTTTATTCTTTCTTTTTTCACGAATTTTTCAACAAATTTTCACTCCATCTTTCTCAATTTTAGTATATAATCGATAATCGCAGAGTTGTACATATCAAACTACCACTAAATTACAAAGGAGGTTTTCATATGAAATTCAAGAAACTTTTGGCTTATTTACTCTCAGCTTCAATTGTTCTATCGGCCAGCTGTACAACTGTAAATGCGCAATCTTCAGAGAACACTTCAGGTAAAAGTCAGAAAATTTACTTGAAGGCAGCAACACTAGAACCTCGCAAAAGGTCATCTTTCACACTGATGGCCCAAAGGTCTTATTCAAATGAAGAAGGACCTTACATTGTTTCTTTCAACGGGCCCATAACTGACGAAATGAAGAATGACGTGATGGAGCTCGGTGTTAAGTTGATAGACTACACACCCGAGTATTCTTATCTTTGCTACATACCTTCCGATACGGTGGAGAAAGTAAAGAGTATTTCCCATGTTGTGGATGTTCTTCCGTATGAAAACGAATACAAAATTGATCCTGCATTAAGGTCAAAAGCTCCAAAAAACAAGAGTATAAAATCCCTGCTGGGAATCGAACCCCCTTCTTCGGAAGAGTTGAAGGTCAGAATAAGTACTTTTGGAATCGATGACGGCAATTTGACAAGTGAAATAGAAAAGTTGGGAGCTTCCGACGTATACCTCAGCGGAAACAGCATTTATGCAAAAATATCAGAGGATATGATAGAAGATTTGGCCCAGCTGAAAGCTGTCAAATTCATAGAGGAAGTAACTGAATATGAGCTCCACAACGATATAGCTTCAGGAATTATTCAAGCCGAAATAGCTTCCACTTTCGGATACGAAGGAGAAGGTCAAATTGTGGGAATTGCCGATACCGGCCTTGACAAAGGAACCTACGGTATTACCAGCGGCACAAATCACAGAGATTTCAACGGAAGAGTAATTAGAATTATTGACAGGATAGGTACTACAGGACATGACGACAACGGCCACGGCACCCATGTAGCAGGCTCCATTGCCGGCAGCGGTGAAATGTCCCAGGGAAAAATAAAAGGTATGGCACCCAAAGCTAGTCTTGTTATTCAAAAAGTAGGTGACTTTTTGGGAAAAGTCCACGTAGATTCTTTTGAGGATATATTACAAGAGGCTTATGATAATGGAGTAAGAATTCACAACAATTCCTGGGGAAAAAGTCCGGACGGTTCCTATGGCTTTGACAGCTCCGATTTGGACAGCTTTGTATGGTCTCATAGAGACATGCTTGTAGTGGTATCTGCAGGAAACAGCGGACCGGATGAATGTACTGTAGGTTCACCGGCTACTGCTAAAAATTGTCTTACTGTCGGTGCAACAGAAAACTTCAGACCTTATACAAAATTGCATCAAGGTCAAAACTATTCCGATGACCCAAATGAAATAGCTGATTTCTCAAGCCATGGAACTCAGGACGGAAGAATCAAGCCTGATGTTGTGGCACCGGGTACATTTATTGCTTCAACAATGTCATCTTTAATATATGACGAATTTTTGCCGCTTCACACTATCTATCCCGGATACCCGAATTATGAATTCATGAGCGGTACATCTATGGCATCCCCTATAACTTCCGGTGCTGTTGCAGTAATCAGAGAATATATCACGGAAAATTATAATATAACGCCAAGTGCTGCTCTTTTGAAAGCTTTTGTCATTAACGGTGCTTTAGACAAAAACGGTTATAGCCAAGAGAAAGGTTGGGGAAAGATAAGTCTGTACAATTCGATGTTCGGAACCCAAATTATAAGTGACACCGCTTCTGTGTCACAAAATCAAAAATTAACATATACTGTCTCGTGTACCAGAACCGACACTCCATTAAAAATCACTTTGGTTTGGTCGGACTATCCTGCAGCTGCACAGAATGCAGTCACACTGGTAAATGACCTGGATTTGAAGGTTACGGCTCCAAACGGCAGTGTAACGTATTACGGAAACGATTTTACCGCTCCCTACAACTCTGATTTTGACAGAACAAACAATGTAGAAAATATAATAATCACCAACCCCGTTGCAGGAAATTACACAATAGAAGTATCGGGGTACTCAGTACCGCATGGCCCCCAGCCCTTTGCACTGGTAGCCTCAGCCAACTTCTTGAGCACACCGAAAACCATAACAGCTACATCAACACCAAATTCCATAACACTCAAATGGGATGCTGTCCCCGGGGCAACAAACTACGATGTTGAAATTGACGGCACAAGTATTGTAAACGTTTGGGGAACAAGCTATACTCATTCAAATTTGACTTCAAACTCAGAGCACAAATACAGAGTCAGAGCAAAAAGCGCTATAAATACCAGTGGGTGGAGCTCCACATTTACATATTCGGCAATGCTTAACACACCTGTTCTAACCACCGAATGGGTTGATGATGAAATCCAATTGGTATGGAATTCTATTCCGGAAGCGGATTATTATGACATATATTTGGATGATGTTTACTATGACACCGCATATACAAATACATACACACTTAAAAACATTTTGCCGAACACCAGATACAAATTTTTCGTCAGGGCCAGAAAATATTTTAACACCAGTAATTCCAGCAACACTGTGGAGTTTGTTACACCGGATATGGGAGTTTCCTATGGAGAGCCTATGATCGGCCAAAGAATGAATTTCGGTGCGGCAGCATCAACAAACGGAAAAATCTATGTAGCGGGAGGAACAAACGGAACTTATTATCTAAACAGCGTGGAAGAATTCGATCCTGTCAACAACATCTGGACACAGAAGGCTCCAATGTCCAAAAAAAGAAGCGGAGTAGGAATCATCGAAGCAGATAACGGAAAAATTTATGCAATTGGAGGATTCGACGGAAACTCTTATCTTAACAGTGTTGAAGAATATGACCCTGTTAGCAACACTTGGACTTTGAAGGCTAATATGAAAACTCCAAGAAGCAATTTCGGAATTGCTTTATCTGGCGGCAAAATCTATGTAATGGGCGGATACAACGGGAATACACTAAGAAGCGTTGAAGTATACGACCCCAATACAAATACTTGGACCTATGCAGATGATATGCCGACAGCCAGAAGCAACTTCGCAGCCGGAGTTGTAAACGGTAAAATCACTGTTATGGGGGGAGTATTCGATAACGATAATTTAAAATCAGTAGAGGAATATGATCCTTCAACAGACAAATGGACAGTAAAAAATAATCTTCCAAGCAGCATAAGCGACTTTAGCGTGTGCGCAGCAGACGGAAAACTCTTTATTATCGGTGGAAGAGATTCAAACCAAATTATAAAATATGATCCTCTAACCTGTTCACAGACTAAAGCAGCTGAATTGCCTTCAACTCTTTACGGGCATGCTTCCGTATATCAGAACGGGAAGATATATATCTTTGGCGGTTTTGCAAACACAGTATGCAGTAACCAGGTTCTTTGCTATAAAATTCAAAACGACGGATGGAGATCCGAAGCATCTATGAACGATGAAAGAGCCTTCTTTACTGCCGATATTGTGGACGGAAAAATATATGTCATCGGAGGAACCAGTACATTTGAAAATAAAAATAACGTTGAGGAATATGACATATCCACAGGTACATGGACTGTATGCGGAAGTTTCGCAAATAAAAAAGTAAATCATGCATCAGCAGTTATTGACGGAAAGATTTATATTTCCGGTGGAGATTATTCACCTAACCCTTCGTCATATTCGAATGAGCTTATAGTTTTTGACCCTGTCAGCAAAACATGGACTAGAAAGGCAAATATTCCTGAAGGACTTACTAATCACAAGGCTGTTTATCTAAACGGATATATGTATCTTGTTGGCGGTTTTAGAAAAATAAATAACGGTAAAAACTATCAATACTCAAAAACTGTATACAGGTATGATCCGGTTAATGACACATGGTCCACAGTGGCTCCCTTGCCGGTTCCAAGGTTCAATCATGGAGCGGTTGCTGTAAACGGCAGGATATATGTAATTGGTGGAAATAATGACAGCGGTGCACTGAATTCTATCTACGAGTATGACCCGTCGACAAACACCTGGACTGCTAAAGCTCCTATGCCGCAAGCAAAATTGCAATTTTCCACCGCAGTTGTTAATGACAAAATATATATCATCGGCGGAGCTGATCTTTCTCGTGACTCAGCCACCGTTTACGAATATGACCCTGCTAACGAAACTTGGACAGAAAAGAAGCCCCTTCCTTCAGTCATGGCTAGAAACTGTTCGGTATTTGACGGAAGCAAAATATATACTATGGGAGGATTGCTGGACCTTATCGAGTACGTTGAGCCACTCAACAGTATGTATTCTTATTCCCCTGCTGAAGAAAACATTATAAAGCTTGACATGGGAAGCGGCATAATGGAGCCAAAAGCAGGAACAAAAATTCTTCCTCTTACACTGTCCAATGTACCCGGAAACCGAATATATAAAGTTGATGTAACCCTTGAGTACGATCCATCGACTCTTTCCGTAGCAAATATAACTTCGGGAAGCGTCATAACTAACGGAAATGCTTTTTCCTACAGTATTGACAATACTCTCGGTACCATCAACATCCGTTACAATGCAACACAACAGGCGATAAACAACAACGGCATCCTGGCAAATATTGAATTCAACGTTCAAAACAATGTGGATACTGTAAAAAGCAGCACTTTACGCTTCAAAGCAGACGAATCCAATGTATATGGTGCAAATAATCATAAATATACAGGACTTAAGTTTATCGATGGAGTTGTTGACATCTTCATATATGGTGATTTAGATGGCAGCGGTGATTGTAATTCAATCGATTTTGACCTTCTAAACAGCTACCTTATAGGGGTCAGGAAAAATCTTCCTGGTCCTTACTGGACAATCAGCGGAGATGTAGATGCATCCGGTCATATAAATTCTATTGACCTTGCACTTGTTAGGAGTTATATGCTGGGACGCATCTCTAAATTTCCTGCACAAATAGAGTAACAAAATCGTTGGCTTGATAGTTTTGGATTTTTTTCATCAAGGCTGGGGGGCAAAGCACTCCAGCCTTGTTTTTTTAGCTTCTTTTAAAAAATATTGAAAAAACATTTGTTTTTTAGTGAATTTCTTTTTTATATAGTGTATAATATGCGTAATAAAATTTTAAAGAGAGAAAGAAACGAATAATTTGTATGTTTTGGAATTTAAATGAATTCAAAACCGGTTTTGGCTTATAAAAATAAACCAAGTACTTTACAAGGGGGAGATTAGAATGTACGAGATTTATGACATGAAAACACTGTTGCAAATCATCTTCAAGTATACGAAGAAAAATGCCAAAATCCTTGCCGACGAATATCTGCTCAAAGATGTATCTATTATATCAAAATGGAGAAATAACGTGATATATCCCAAAAATGACGATATTCTTAAAATTGTAGAATTTGTCAACAACGAAACCACTTCTTCCCAAAAAGAATTGATAAGGGATAATATTGAGGAATTACTCAAAAAAGCACCGATTAAAAGCAAGATTAGAGATATTATTTTAAATACCGAAGATTTCAACGAGTTTCTAAAAGAAGCCATAAGCGTGGCAATGCCCGAAGACGACGAAGAA
This sequence comes from Acetivibrio sp., assembly GCF_035371925.1. Lineage (NCBI taxonomy): Bacteria > Bacillati > Bacillota > Clostridia > Acetivibrionales > Acetivibrionaceae > Acetivibrio > Acetivibrio sp. Next base: position 19,779 of record NZ_DAORXT010000022.1, read on the forward strand.
AAAAGTATGGGCGTAGTAAAAAAAGAGCATACGGCCGAAAAAAAAGAAACTTATTCCGGCACTGTTAAGCTTGATTTTGTTCTTCCCGAAGGAACCGATATCAACCTTCAAAAGCTGGCAAACGGTCCGGGAATAAAATTTAATGGAGTATTAAACCTTGCCCCCAAAAAGCAAGCATTAAAAGTTGCAAACTTTTTCAAGAGCAGTACTGCTTTGGCTGTCTTTCTAGTATGGATAATTTCAGGCACAATAATAATTGCCTTTTCCGTAGGTATGGCTAAAAGCAGCTCGGATGCTTCTCAATCAAAAGATGGAATTTTGTACGGCGAATCCGTTACAGGAGAGGAAGATTCGGATATCTTAGATACAGAAGACTTAAGCGGATACAATACACCGGTTGAGGACGAAAAAGCAGATGTTCCCTCTCCCATTCCCGAGCCTTCGCCTGTTCTTGAGGTACAACAGGCCGATGCCCAAGATACAGCCGTTCAGGAAGAAAACGAGCAAAAAGAAGCTGTTGTAAGCAACAATGAATCAAACAATACGGATAAAAATTACGAGCAAAATACATCATCAAGCAATATAAACAATAGCTATGAAGAAAACACAACAAACAATATAAGCAAAGGCTATGAGCAAAATATAACAACCAACACGCAAATCAACAGTTGGAGCAATTTGAATATTCAAATCAATGGAGATAATACGAATGTGATATTAGGAGAACAAAACGCTGTAAGCATTGAAACCGAATAATTTTAAGAAAATAATACCGGTGATACATATGACGAGTATGATAAAAAAGTTCACAGTTTGGACTATGTTTCTGACTTTTGCAATATGCTTCTGTTTTGTATACAGCAGCCATAAAGTTATTGCCAAAGATATTCGTCTTACTGCCAAAAGCCTTAATATAGAAAATGCCCGTCCGGAAAATATAAACGGAGTTATATATCTCCCGTTAAGAAGCATCTTTGAATCTCTTGGTTGGGAAGTCAGCTGGAACGATCAATCAAAGACTATCCTGTGTACGAACGAAAACCGGGTTATTCGTTTCAAAGCAGGCAGTACAAAGGTTGATATTGATGGCAGGCATTATATTATGGACGAGCCTTTAAGGATTTTAAAGGACAAAAGCTACATACCCCAAAGGTTTATTACCGAGGAGTTTGGCCTCAAAGTCAGATGGGATAAAAAAGACAATATAATTATTACTTCGGACAACGATACAACAGGCATTGCAGTAAGCGGCAGCGGTAACATTGTTATATTGGGAGACAGCTTGATTGTAAACATCTTCGAGCCATATAGCATTCATACCGTCAGCGATATGATAAGTTATTCGGACAGGCTTCTTGCCTCAAACAATGAAGAAGAGGCCGTGCGCAAGTACAAGGAAATTTTAGACAATATCTCGGAGGAGGAGAATCCGGATATTTATGCTCATGTAATGAACAATCTTGCGAATGCATACAGCAAGCTTTCCGGTTCCAAGGATTCAAAAAACAATATCCTTAGTGCAATCGGTTTTTATCACAAAGCTTTGAATTATTACAGAAATAATAATGATGCAAATTACAGTTTAACGCTTAATAACCTTGGAAGTGCTTACAGGATTTTGTCGGATGTCACCGGCAACAACATGTTCCTTTTAAATGCGTTAATCTGTTACAATGAAGCACTGCAGTATTATACCCTTCCCCAGCATTATATGGACTATGCTCTAATTCAATATAACTTGGGGAAAACTTATTATGATTTGGGAATACCCGAACTGTCCAAAGAGTATCTTACAGATGCAAAGGACGTATTTTCAAAGGCACTTGATATATATTCTTTGGACACGGAGCCTTTCCATTATGCAACTGTTCAGTTTCACCTGGGCATAATCAATAACCTTCTTGACATATTATGCCCCTTTGAAGAAGGTGTCACGGTTCGGGCAAACAACTTTGAGGAGACGGATATAAAAGAAATAGACAATTTTAAAGAGGCATTAAAGGTATGGACTGCCGAAAGCTATCCTTTAAATTATGCAAAGGCACATGAGCACATGGGAGAAATCTATACCAAATACTATGAGAAATTCGGCAATGTTGAGTATTTAATCATGGCAGAAAAAGAATACGAGGAGGCTATTGAGTTTTACTCAATAGAACGTCATCCGTTCCTTTATGCCGTGGCAAATTACAAGCTTGGCAACTTGAAACTGCTCTTTGCAAAACTTTACAATAGTGACAAGTATATTTTCGAAGCCGGATTGGCATATGAAAACAGTCTTAAGGTATTTGACCCGGCAGATTATCCAAAGTATCACTCTGAGGCTCTCTTGGCGGCTAGAAAACTGGAAGACTTAAAATAAACGAAATATATCAGAAGGAAGCTGATGAACAGAAATGAATACAAAAAAATTAATTTTACTGCTGGAAACTTTTTTCATATACCTGGCACTCGTAATTTCCGTACGAGCTGTTACGGCGTCAAGCGAATATAATGTGAAAATAAACGGGCAGCCTGTACAGTTTACCATGGCACCTATGGTCGACAACGGAAACTTGTTGTTGCCACTTAGGGAAATATACGAGATTTTCGGTTTCAATGTACAATGGGACGATGCCACTAAAACGGCTTCATGTGTAAAAGCCGGCAGAAAAGTTTTAATTAATCCGGGCAGCAAGACAGCCCAGATTGATTATGAAATATTGACCCTTTCCGCGCCTTCATTGATTGTTAACGGAAGGATATATGTAACTTCCGAGTTAATCTGCAAAGGCTTGGATGTCAATGTAATTCTTAAGGAAGATGAAAAAACCGTTTACTTTACAAGTAAAAACGGGTCAGTGGTTTCCGTATCCGGCGATGATAATTTTCTTGTTACAGGAAGCAACGTAATTGTAAGTGTGGTCAAGAGGTGTAATAAAGGGAATTATAAAAATGAAATCAATGCTGCCGACAATCTTCTGGAAAATCACAATTATTTAGGCTCAATAAAGAGCTATGAACAGATTCTTAAAAATATTTCAAGTGAAAAAAATCCCGAAGAGTATGCTCATACAATGAATAATATGGCCAACGCCTATATTTACTTGTCTTTTCTCATCAATAAAGAGGAAAATGTTTTAAAGGCAATATCCATTTTTGAAGAAGTATTGGCAAACATAAAAGATGTGAAATATTCTTCGTATATAGCCGACGCGTACAAGGGCATGGCAAGGGCTTATTCCACTTATGCAAATGTAAGGGATCTTGAAATCAACACCCAAAAGGCCTTAAATGCAATGGATAAAGCCTTGAAATTGTACGACAAAGAAAAAAATCCTCACGACTACGCATATACTCATGTTTACAAGGCATTTTCCCATTATACGTTGGCTAACGTGAAGGAGCCTGCGGAAAACCTCGCATTAGCCCTAAAATCTTGTGAAGAGGCACTAGGCATATTCAGTCCCGAATCAAATCCTGATGGCTATAAAGATGCAAAAGAAATTCAAGGTATTATTTATTTGCGTCTTTCCATCAGCTTTAATAGCAGGCAATACCTTGATATGTCTTATAAGGCGTTTCAGGATGTCTTAAGATGCATAGATGCAAAGAGCGATCCTAATAAATATGCACGGATTCAATGCTATATCGGAGTTGTTTATCAAAGTTTTATGTCGTTTGATCCCTCAAAAGAATTCTTTGAGAATGGCGTTGCTGCTTTTGAGGAGTCTCTGAAATTCTGCGACCCTGATACATCCCCGACAAGTTATGCGTATGTAGAATTACGTTTTGCAATATTACATCTTCAAATGGCCCAGTTCTCAAGTGATGTAAAAATTGCCGGCAAGGCTATTGAGGCAATAAACGAAGCTGCAAAGGTATATACCATAGATCAATATCCGTTGCTTTATGCAAACCTTCAATATTACTTGGGAGATTGCTACAGGATTATTGCAAATATAAAAGGCGGAGAAGAATATTATGTCAAGGCGATAAAATCCTTTGAAAATGTTTTTAAGATTTTTACACTGGAATCATACCCCGAGGATTATGCCTCTACAAATATTGAGCTGGGAAAAGCATATTTGGAGATGAGTGATTATAGCAATCCCGAAGACAACCTAAGCAAAGCTGTCGCATGCTTTAATAAAGCATTGATGGTATATGAACCGGAAAATGAGCCCGTTTACTTTTTATATACGCAGGCGCATCTTGGAGCTGCACAAGTAAAGCTTGCCGAATTGAATATTATTGAGCCTTCTGAAAATATAGACAGGGCTATCGAGGTATGCGAAACTGCTCTAAAAATATTTACCTTTGAGAATGCACCGAAATATTTTGCAATTGTAAAGACAATTCTTGGTGATGCCTATTTTGCTAAAGGCACTATCGAGAATTCTGAGGAAAACATATTAAAAAGCATAGACTCATACAAGGATGCTCTAAAATTCTATTCTCCCGATGCAATTCCGGCATCCTATGCCGATGTCCACATAAAGCTCGGCGATGCCTATAATTCTTTGGCCAGGCTGCAAAACGCAAACGAGAATAAAAAACTGGCAGCGGCATGCTATGATGAAGCTATGAAGTTTTATACAGCCAAAGATTCTCCAGAAAAATATAAAATGATATCGAATAAAAAACAATAAATGCTTCAGAAGATTAACAGCATCCAACTTACCCAAGCATTTTCAAAATATACTTTAAAAAATGAATTTTTTCTGTTAAAATCTACTGTAAGAGGTGATTTATTGATATGAACATAATCGAAGACAGTAGATATGCTAATGAAGCCCTGTTTACCAAGAAGAACCTGGTGTATATGCTGGAAGCTGAAGAATTTCAAATAATGTTTAAAGGGTATTTTTCAGTTTCCGAGCCGGAGGAGCGATATATAAAATTCAAGCATGGTAATAAATTGGTCAATCTCTATTTTTACGATATCAATGATAATAATATTGAAGATTTGGAAATGGAATATATAGATTGGTATCTAAATAAAATAGAGAAAATAAATTTAGATTTGGCTCCTAAATTGGAATCGGTGAATATAAACGGTTACCGGGCAGATAAAGCTGTCATAGAAATTAAAAAAGAGAAGACGGAGATTTATTTTATAGAAGTAAACGAAAAGCTGGTAATATTTCAAACATGGTTTGACCGAAATATGCTTCCGGAAGAAAAAGAAGATATATACATGATTATAAACAGTTTTGTTGAAAAAGACAAAGCAAGTGTTTATCAACAAACCTTCGAGCATTATAATACACCGCAGTATATTGACAGTCTGGCAGCTAATTTTAAGTCTGCAAACAAAATTTGGGATATATTTACTTGTGTATATTTTGTAATATCAATAGGTGTTGCAGGGTTTACAGATATATATTTAAAACAAGATATTCTACTGAAAAACAAAGAATATATGATGTTTAAAAGCCCAGTTCCCAATATGTTTTTTGAATTGGTACTGTTTATTTTCATATCGGCTGCTATATTCGGAATAATTGTAAAAAAGATAATTGCTAAATTTTCTGCGGAATTTATATTTAATTTGTCAAAAATAAATAAAAATTATGCCTCATATAGAAGTAAAGGTATAAAGGGAGAAATATTTGCGCTGATTATATGTTTGCCGCTATTGATTTTTTCCTTTACCACATATACCTACATAGACAACGAATATATATATGATGCCGGCTTTTTTGATATAAAGGCAATTCCGAAGTATGATCTAAGTTACATAAAAAGAATAGAAAATAGACTCATATATTATAAAAGCGATAAGGAATTAAATTACTATATTCAGATAGAACTGGAAAACGGTAAGAAATTTACGGAAAACAATTATTTGACCTCTATATATTTAGATTCGAAAGACAAAGAATGGGTAACCGAGTCCCGTACATCAAAAGAGATAAAACTAAAGAACAAAGAAAAAGTCAAAAAGCTGTATTATTTGGTTGAAAAGGTTAAGAGTGCTAATGAAAATGTTGAAATCCAAAAAGGCGTGGAAGACTCTGTTACTGCTGAAGTAATAGAAGCAGCAAAAAGGGAGCTGGAAATATCAAAAGACGAAGAGAAATATTTGACCATGTACGGTATATCCGATGAGTGATAGAGTATAAAACTTCCATTCTACATCTCTCTAGAACACTATAAAGTCCATATAGAAATTACTTATTGATAAAAATATCGTATTATCAAAATCTTTCAATCAAAAACATAGGGACTGCCCTCTATGTTTTTGATTGAATAACCACCCTATTTCATTTTAATCATTCGAAATCTCTCTGTGCGAATTGTTAATAATTAAAAATATTTTTAATATATTCGTTACGGAGGTTCCTATAAATATAAAAATCCGAATCGATAGATATTATTTCTTTAATATTATCCAACTCAGAAACTAAAATTAAACTTGCATCCGCGAAATCCATAGGTATATCAGAATTTTTCTTTACCTTAAATAATTTTAAATGTCCGTGTTTAAATCATTACTTTTGTATTCTAAATCTTTTTTCTTGCCAATATACTGAAGTAGCTTAAGATGATTGAGTAAATGTCTTTTTCTTTCTTATTTGCATTCATGGTTCTTGGGTCTTCAAGAACCCCTTCAATTATGAATCCTGCCTCAATCAGTTTATTAAATATATCACTTAGAGAATGTCTGAATTCTCCTATACCCTCCCCTATAGTCATGTTTTCATTGCCATTTTCATCAATTTTAATCTCACCGCATATATACGGCTCTGCAATTCGGTATCCGATTCCGTCCCAGCCATTTTTCCCTCCTTCAAACCACACGGGATATGTAGACGGATTGCAATGATTTACCGAATATATACCATTGTTTTTTAAAACTCTGTATGCCTCGGAATAAACCTTTTCGATATCCGGCACAAAGCAAAGTGAGACAGGTTGATAGACAATATCAAAATAACTATTCTCCAATAAGCTTAAATCTCTCATGTCGGAATTAATTGTTTTGATTTCGTATCCGTAATACAGTGCTGCCTTTTCATCCAATTCCAGTTGGCTTATGGAAATATCGCAAACTGTTACATCTGCACCCAAGAGGCTGAATACTACGGATTGTTGACCGCCGCCCGCTGCAAGACATAGGACTTTTTTGCCCTCTACATCCCTAAACAGCTTTTTGGGATATATCCAATTAATTTCATCCGGTAAAGATTCTATATTTCCGTTGATATAATTTTTGAGCAGCTCAGCATCCAAATCAAACCATATTTTACTATATTACTTGTTGTTTTCCTGCGGGGAATCATTCCATTTCTTTATACTCATCTCGCTATATTTATCTAAAATGTTCAAGAATAACACCTCGCTCTATTGGAAATTTGCTAATATATTATTTTAAAATCTTTTTCTTTTATAAGCCTGTCAATCAAATCTTCACACTTAAAAGACTCGTATCTTTGCTCAATGTCATATTCGCCAACATAAAATACATTAACATTTCCTTTAAAAGCTGCTTTCATAATTTCAATCATATCGTCTTTGTCGGTTAGTATATTATCCTTGTACATTTTATACACTAACGACGATGTTGTCAGTTGATAAGGCTCTTTTCTTCCGTGGTGCTTTAAAATATAATCATTTACGCTTATTACCTGAGGCCTTATCCTCATATCATCACTTATTAAAATATACCGTCCCATAGGAATTCTTGTAAGTACAATTATGCAGATAAGAATTAATTCCTCTGCAAGACTGTCCCCCTCACTTTTCTGTGTCCTGGCATATCGAAAGAAAGCACCGAACAACTCTCTATTCCCCGGATTTGTACTTTTAAGCTTGCCGGACATATGCCTGTCCATGTTCTCAACAATCTCATTTACCTTTGCCTTGTATCTGCATACTTCTTTAATAGCATATCCCAACAGTCTGTTGGCTTCCTCGGTGCTAATATTCAAAGCTTCTTTTAAACAATCATAAATTAGTTCCTCATCAAAAAGGGCAATTTTAAAGCCACTGTCGTTAAGTTCCTTGAAATATTGGATTTGAGCCGAATGTAGCTCAAAGGAGTTCGCAGTGAGTTCCATTAATACTGTCCTGGTCACAAATATTATATCAGCCTTGCTTTTCAAATAATTAATAATGGTCTGCCTGTTAGCAGAATTTGAATGATGTAAAATAGAACACGTATCATAGAAAAAGTATTGATGTGCCTTGGTAAAAGCATCAACCACTTCCTCTTTTTTATCTATCAGATAATCTTCGAAGGAGCTGAAGTTTAAAGGAACTTCTTGATACTTTTTTGCCATACTACGTCTTTTTCCTTATATCAAAATATATTTTTTCTATACCTTCAATAATCCGGTTATAATTGTACTCAGACAAAAGTTGCTTCTCTACCAAATCAGCTCCCTCTGTTTTCAGCATTTTCAATACAAATGGCATTTCGTCTTTATAAGTCGGTTCAAGTATATCCCGATCCAGCCATAAAGAATCAAACAACTCTTTAATTTGATCGTCACCATACTCCAGCATTTTTTTGACATCTTCAGTATTATCCAATATCTTAAGCTCGTAAAGGCGTATTAAAACCGCAACAAAAGGAGAACTGAAATAATTCATCAGTTTTGCAACTATTTCCTCAATGTCGTTATTATCAGCCTTATACAAGTCATACATTTTTCTAAACTCTACTTCCGGCATCAGCAAATTTGCCGCAAAAAGGTTTGCCTTACCCTCATTTTCATTGGAAGGATAATCATTATTGAAATGAACTTCCCTTTTCTCATTTATGTATTCCGGTACTCCACTTAGAATATGGTATATGTCGTGGCAAAAAGAAAAGTACATTTTGCTCCTTGGTTGACTTGAATTCAGCAGCAAATATTTACTGTAGCCTGTATCTAAAAAAACAGCTCCAAAGTCACTGTCAATCAGTGGAACTTGAAAAATTAGCACATCCAATTTATCTGCAATTTCTTTCATTATCTTTGGAATGCCTCCGTCCCACCTGACTCTGTCATGGAAAACTTTAAGGGTTTCTTTCACACTGTCGGCATATACCCTGTTTTTGACAATAATCTCTTTAAATCTGTTAAAATCCATAATCCGAAACCTCTACAGCATCTCTTTCTAATTTCTTGCGAATTCCCATAATCGCATCCATATAATCCAATAAATCAAAAACCTGATTGGCCAGCTTTTCCTTGTTTTCATCCACAGCTCCCATATAAAATGCTATTGAAGCCGAGTCTTTATAATCGGGAGTTGATAAATCCAGTTTTTCCCCAAGGAAATATTTTATGTCTTTATCCAAAGCATTGGATATGGAATGCATGTCTTCATAGGTAACTGGCTGGGCACTGTTAAGAATTCGCGACAACTTATTCTTTTCAATTCCGGCACGTTTGGATATAAATGCCTGTTTGATTCCATAATGGTCAATATACTTATTTAGGTTTTGTATGAATAAATTCTGCACAGAATTAGCCATTTCACTCCCTCCTTGAATATATTGTATCATATTTTGATACTGTTATGTAATTCTCACAAAATAATTAAATTTAATTACTCTATTATTTCAAAACTTATTTGTATTTATATCACAACGCAATATACTCGTGTATTTTCAATCAAATCCAATTACAGCTTAAACCGTTCCGTTAATTATACTTCATTAAAACTGCAAAACTTCTCCATTCCAAAAAAGACATATATACTTCTCCTTTACCTTCTTTCCGGTGAGCATCTCCAGCGCCCTGGCATAATAAAGAATCTGCACCTTGTATCTTTCGTAAATCGTCTCAACATTCCCCGGAGCCACATAATCGGTCTTGTAATCCACCAGCACAATGCCGTCCGGCTCTTCAAAATAGCAGTCGACAACCCCCTGAAGAAGAAGTGTCTCACCGTGACAGTCCTCATCTTCCATATCCCTGTACAGTTCATGGCACGGTATCTCAATATTAAACGGCACCTCACGGTTTATGCTTTTTGAGGCCAGCATCCTCTTTCCAAGAGGAGAACTCAGAAAACGCCGGATTCTATCTGCATCCACACTCTGTGCCTGCTGTGGTGTCAACAAATCTCTTGCCACCATTTCTTCAATCTGGGCTTCAATATCCTCCCTATCGTAATCCAAGTGCTGCATGACAAAGTGGAGTATTGTTCCCTTCTCGGCATAGCTTAGGCCCTTCTTCTCCTCCAGAAACATCGGCTTCTTTACCAAGGTCGGCAGGTACTCCGGAAAAGCCATTGCATCTTCCGAAACCATCTCGTTATAACGCCTTTTCAGCTCCGTCACCGAAACCTTTGCGGGCACTTTGGAAGCTTTAATGTAAGGATAACTCCAGCTTAGCCTTCTTGCTGTTTCTTCTGCATATTCCGAAGGCTCTCCTTCCTCCTCCAGGCTGTCCAGCCACTTCACAAATTCACTTTCTTCCTGCTCTTCTAAAATCTTCCCGCTTTGTACATCGCCTTTGCTCCATATCTTTATGCTCCACACCGAAGGGTCATCAATGAGCTGACCTCGAAAATCGGCACTTCCCATACAGTCCCGAAGTCCGCTGCAGCTTTTGTGCCTCAAAATCGCAGGTCCAATCCAATCAAGGTAATTGGCAGCTTTCAGCATATCATAGACAGGAAGCTTGCTCTCTTGGACAGATGCGCAATCGAGCCACTTTTCCACAGTTTTGGATACATCCCTGACAGCACCGGTGATAATAAGCTTTTCGCGGGCTCTCGTCAAGGCAACATAAAGTATCCTCATTTCCTCCGAAAGGGTTTCGGCTTTAATTTTTTCCCTTATAGCCTGTTTTGCCATCGACGGCCATGACAGCCTCAGCTTGTAGTCCACCACATCCGGACCAAAACCCAGTTCATGATGCAAAAGGATGCTCTTGTTCATATCCTGAAGGTTAAATTTCTTTCCGCAGCCGGCAACAATCACCACCGGAAACTCCAATCCCTTGCTTTTGTGGATGCTCATGATACGCACCACATTGTCATTCTCACTTAAGATTTTTGCGCTTCCCATATCGCCCCTGCTGCTTTTTAATTTATCAATAAAGTTTATAAAATTGAACAATCCTTTATAGCTGGTTTCTTCAAATTGCCGGGCCCGCTCATACAATATTCTAAGGTTTGCCTGCCGCTGCTCCCCTGCAGGCATGGCTCCGACAATGCTGTAATAACCGGTGTCGTTGTAAAGCTGCCACAACAACCGGTCATTGGACATATACAGCGACATTTCCCTCCATTTCTGAAGGTTCTCAAGAAATGCCGAAGCTTTTCTTGCCGCATCTGTCTGACCGCTTTCCGCCAGTTTCTTTAATGCATCAAACAAAAGCACTCTTTTGTCAGCAATCCTCAATTCCGCCAGCTCATCGGTGCTAAATCCGACAATCGGAGAACGCAGCACCGAAAGCAAGGGAATATCCTGCAAAGGGTTGTCAATAATCTGCAGAAGGGAAAGCATTACCTGGACTTCCACTGTTTTAAAAAATCCCGTTCCGGTATCGGCAAAAACCGGTATTCCCATCACGGACAGTTCATCAGCAAAAACCTCCGCCCAGTTCCTTGTGGTTCTAAGAAGTATTACAATATCCCGGTATTCAACCCTGCGATACTCATTTTTTGCCTTGTCAAAAACGCAAAAATGCCTCCCATTTTCATCCGGCTTCGTCAGCTCAAGGATTCTTCTGCCCACCAGCCTTGCTTCACACTGAATATTGTCCAGCATTTCCTCATCCTCTTCTCCGCCCTCATCTTGCTGTCCTTCCTCACCTTCATTTTCACCTGCAGAAATATAATCTACCCCATCCGTCTGAATCAGATGAAGCTCCGCTTCTCCACCAACCGTAATATCTTTTCTTTCGTTTTCATCAAACACCGCTCCGGCATTTAAAGCTTCGGTATCGGTGTAGTCCAGCTCCCCCACACCAACCGACATAATTTGTTTGAACAGAAAATTGATAGCATCAACTACTTCCCTGCGGCTTCTGAAATTCTTAAAAAGGAGTATTTTCCTCGATGGATTTCCCTTGTCCAGCAAATACGTGTTGTATTTGTCCAGAAACAACTCGGGCCTTGCCTGTCTAAAGCGGTAAATGCTCTGCTTGACATCCCCGACCATAAACACTCTGGGGCTTTTATCATCACCTTTGGATATCATATTGATGATAGTCTCCTGTACCAGGTTGCTGTCTTGGTATTCATCCACCAAAATCTCCTCAAACCTCTCCCTGTATAAAATGGCCGTTTTGGAAGGCAGTATACTTCCGTCTTCCTGTTTCTCCGTCAGAATTTCCAGGCAAAAATGCTCCAGATCATTAAAATCCACCACAGATTTTCGGCTCTTCTTTTTTGCATATTTTCCCGCAAGCTGCTCCACCAGGCTTGCCAAACATTTCATCTTAGGATACAAGACTTTCATATCATTGATAATCTCATTCGAAACAGATGTAACCACTTTTTCCCGAAGCCTTTTTATGCTTTGCTTTACATCATCCCGGATTTTCTTTACAATTTCCTGTTTATCCTTGTCAACCCCTTTGCCGCAACGGGGCAGTACTGCAAACTCAATGCCTTGAAGCGCATTAAAAGTCCTGTCCCATTGCATATCGCTGTCTTCATTTAACAGCTTCAGCATGGCCTCAATATTGGCCAAATCCTCCATGTATACAGCTTGGTATTTCTCCAGTCCCAAAGCATCTTTCAATATCTCCAGCGCCCGGGATACCATTTCCTTCAAGCCTTCAAGTTCAGTCTTTACCGATTGCAAAAGTACCCTGCCCCAAAGAGTCTTCCCAAAATCCGTTCCTTCGGGGACATTCATGCACTCCGTCATTTTTTCCAGCCATTCTCCAGGCCATGGACTGCTTTGGATAAAGTTATACAGATTCAGCACCATATCCTGAAGCTCTTTATCGTACCTGTTGCCGCCATAACATTCCAAAAGTTCAAAAAAATCCGCATTTTCATTCTCATACTGCTCTTCAAACACTTCATTCAAGGCTTCCAATTTCATAAGCTGGCTTTCGGTTTCATCGGCAATCCGAAAACCCGGGTCTATGTTGATTTGCTGAAAATTGCTGCGTATTACTTCCAGGCAAAAGGAATGGATGGTGGTAATACTTGCTTTCCCCAGCAGCGTAAGTTGTCTTTGAATATTGGCCGAGCCGGGATTCTCCTCCAATTTCTCGGAGATAGCCTCTCCAATCCTTTCCCTCATTTCGGTGGCGGCTGCATTGGTAAAGGTAACCACCAACAGCCTGTCAATGTCTACAGGTTTTTCTTCATCGGTGATTTTCCGAATAATCCTCTCCACCAACACAGCAGTTTTTCCGGCACCTGCCGCCGCAGCAACCAAGAGATTCTTTTCATTTCCGGTAATGGCTTCCCTTTGTTCGTCGGTCCAAATGGTCTTTCCACTCATTTTATATCCACCTTTACTAAAAATGCATTACTTCTCTTCCTCCTGTGCCATAAGACTCCATACTTCATCATCCTTTTTGTCGTAAAGATTTCTGAAAGAGTTTTCCTTCATCGTAGTGTCAAACTGGCACACAGGCAGGAAACTACAATACTTGCAGGACGTAGTCCCCTTCTTTTTATATGGCTTTATGGGCACATTTCCCTTCATAATCTCGCCGCACAAATCCTTCAAAAGTTTTCTTACATATTTGCGAAGCTGTTTAAACTGCTCCATCGTGGCTATAGAAGAATTCTTTCCGAGCCCTCCGTCTTTATTGACAGTGGCAGGTATAATCATAGAAGCTCCTTCAATGTTTCTATCCATTTCCCTTATCAGTTTCACATCCGCCAAAAGAAGGCCTCTCATTTTGAGCTGTCTCATAATGGCTTTTTCAATCTCTTCCTCAGTCATTTTGCCGCTTCCTCTGATAATGGGGTCGTCAATCTTAAAATACAGCATGCCTCCGGGGATTATCGGATTATCCTCATTCATTTCACCGTTTTCCCATAGAGCATCCAAATAGGTAATCAATTGAATCTGAAGACCGTAAAATACATCCGACAATTTAAAGTCCTTGCTTCCCGATTTATAATCAACTATTCTCAAATAAGTGCCGTCTTCGGTTTTTAAGGCATCCACCCTATCAATCCTTCCAGTGAGCCGGATTTTCTCACCCGTATCAAGCTCAATCACAATTGGCGGATACTTTTCTTTTTCCCCAAAGCCAACTTCATATCCCACCGGCTCAAAGCTGCTCCTTCGAATGTGCTCGGCAATAAGCCAGACCGCTCTTGCCACTACACGCTTGAGCCTTACGACAAGGGCCATGTATCTTCTTGAGGCTGCAATACCCGACCCTTGCATTTTCTCGAGCATTTCATCCACAATTTCGGAAACCTTTTCATTGCACCATTCACGGTCAAATTCTCTCCAGGAAATATTCCCTTTGGAAACAATCTTTGAAAATTCTTCAATGACAGCATGCATGAAAGTGCCAACGTCCGGCGGACGCAAAGAGTATACTTGCCTTTCTTTTGCGCAAAGCCCATACTGCACGTAAAAAGCAAAGGGACAGGCAGTGTATTTTTCCAGCCTGGATACACTGGAAACCGCCGGTTCTCCGTAAAGTGCTGCAATTTTATCACGACTTATCGGCTGGGCCAAATTTTTATATTCGAAAGCTAATCGTATTGCCTGACACTTCCGATTCCATTCATCCTGCGCAGCAAACCAGCGGTACGCTTCCTGCCAGATAGGCTGTATTTCTTTTCCGTCCGCTTTTTGGCGCAAAGCCGATACCATAGACTTAAATGCAGGGCTATTTCCGGATAAAAGCTCCATTTCTTCCGATACAGAATTGGATGGAAGAATATTGCTTGTCTCTGTGATGTTCGGAAACAGTTTGCGAAGCCGTGATATAACCAAGGAAGGCCGCAAAGTTCTTCCTTCATGGTCTGCGATAGACCAACTGATTCTTAAATAACTTCCGGCAATGGTCAATGCCCTGTATACCAAATACTGTCCGTCAAAGGCCTGAGTTCTTGCATCGCTGGAAAGTTCAATTCCCGCATTTCTAAGCACGGCCCTGTCCTGATCCGAAAGAATGCCTTCTTCTGTTACCGCAGGGGGAAATACGCCGTCATTGGCCCCCAATATATAAAGGGCTTTGATTTCGTGGCTTCTGGAACGATCCAAGCTTGCTACAAGCACCTGGTCTAAAGACGCAGGAATTAATCCGATTTTACATTCTCCAAATCCTATTTCAAGTATATTGGCAAACCTCTCAATTCCAAAGGTTTCATCTCCCATGACCTCCACTGTTTGGTCAAAAACATCCATCACTGCATTCCAAACCTGGGAATACTCATTGGCAAGGTTTAGATTACCGCTTTTTCTGAATTTCTCAACAGCATCTTCAATTTTTTCGGGAATCCCAAGAGTGCAAAGGAAGTCATAAAGGCTTGCGCAGAAGTCTGAGGCTTTCTTTTTGCCTTTGGTTTTCTTCCTGAATTCCATCAGCGGTGCCAAAACCTGCGCTCTGATATGGTTTATGTCTTCAAGCAGTTCCCCTACTTCTTCACGGCTTTTTTCGTTTGGAATCAGCCCGGGAACCATTCTCCATTCTTTTTCTTCAGTCCAGCGGCTGCCCCGGATACCGCAGGCTAAGACATAGTTCTCCAAGCTGTCTATGCTCTTTTGGTCTATGCCGGTCAGACCGGTTTTGAGATAGCGGAACACTGCTTCATACGACCAGTTTTCAATGAAAATATCCAGCATGGACATAATCAACCGCA
>NZ_DAORXT010000023.1:0-34947 GCF_035371925.1 Acetivibrio sp.
TTCTTGCCAAGAAGGAGTCTTTTCATTCTCTTATACACAAAATTTTCAACATTCTGTTATGGAACGGATCTTGAAAATCTCCACAGAGTCAATGTTTTGGATTTTATCAGCTTTTTAAGGAATATCAAGAAGGATAACGCAAATTTGCTATAGAGGCTAGAGGCTTAAAAAAGCAGGGAACAAAACCCCTGCTTTTTAAATAAGTAGCGGAATAGAGGTTCATTATTATTGTTTTATGCCTGCCCGTAACAAATCACAAGAAATGCAGCTACCTCTATTGAGATAGCCGCCTGTGTAGTAGATTTTGTTTTCACATCAGCCTAAACTGTGTGACCTATAATATTTGTTTGACGGTAGAAGTAGCTTTTTAGTTTTTTCTTTATTTAGTCCAGAAATCAATAAAATCACATTTTGAATCCCAGAAAGAGGTTTTCCAGGCTCAATCTCTACGGAAAATACTTCATTTGATTTAGTTGTTAACTTCAAACCTTTAAACATATTATTAGCATCATTTCTCATTTTTAAGTCTACATTAGCAGAAACGATTTCTCCCAGACTGATATTCCCAACATCCCCCCCTTTTCCAGGAAATATAACTTCGAATCTGTAAGTAGGAATAAATATTTGTTTTTTAAATATGATGCTATAATCGGTATTTCAACTTTACTGTTAATACCTGTCAAATCTTCAATCTCTTTTTTTATTGGATCCGAAAGGTTTTCATAATATTTAGTGTGCTCACCCTCGCAACCCCTATTGTCAAAATGCTTCTTTACTCTACTTATTATTCCATCTTCTAGTTTCCACATATTATTTTAACTCCTTTGTTAGTATAACAGTTGAATTATTAATGACCTCCATCTTATATCCCATCTTGCTGGCAACAGAAGGACTTAAGAGTCCTTTATTATATACTTCATATCCACCAATACTTATCCTTGAGGCTCCAGCAGCTTTGCCTTCATTCCCCAATTGTTGTACCATAGTTTTGAAGCCTGATAAACTTTTTCTAGCATTGGCTTCTGTCTCAATGGGTATTTAAAGACATAGTGCCGACCTCCACTTCCTGTAACAGCAGTAACCGTATCCGGAAGTTTTCCATGTGTTGCTTCAAGTGCAGATATGGTTTCATCACCGCCATCATCCACATCAAGTACCAGCCAGTCGGACTTCTCACCTGTAGGAATGCCTATATTGGCATTGGGTGTTTTTGTCCACCATTTCCTTATTTGCTCAATATCAGCAGTTGAGTTCTTGTACCAGCCGGTATATAACGGATGCTTTCCCTTGCTGTCGCAATCACTCCCTGCCTTGCAGGAGCAGGAGCCATCCTCACAAATCCAGTGCAGAGGTATGACCGGAATATTGGCTTCTGCGTATTTTATTGCTGCGTCCATCATTGTCATTTTCAAATTCTCACCTCCTGACGTGCTGGAAAATTTAAAGAGCCTGACAAATAGTTTTTAAGACTATCTGCTAGGCTCTATAGGTGAGTCATATGCTCCCTTTGCGGCTCTGTGCCAGATCTATTCACTTTTTACCCCGCCTTTTTCTCCAGCTTCACTTCAAAAACCTTTCTGCACACCGGGCATTTGATTTCAACATCAGCATAATCGGCATCAAATACCCTGTGATTGCAATGTGGACAGCGGACAATGTATTTTTTCTTACTCACTTGCTTTCACCTCCGGCTTCTTTAGCTTCATGAGTCTTGCCCTCTTCATCATCAGAGGTTCTAAAATCTCTCCAACCATATAGTGAACCGTTGTTGAGTAATTTTCCTTTGTTTCATCAAACAGCTTGGAAATGAGGTCGTAGAGATTCTTTATGTCCTCGTCTGTGGCATCGGCTGTGCTGATTTCAATAAAGATCTTTGTTCCGTCACGCTTGGCGACATGGTCGCTCACATACTTTTCCAGAGCATATCTTGCTATGCTTGATATGGTAACGCTCGCTTCGGGCATCTGTGCCTGAAGCTCATCAATGATAGCATCCAATTCATCCGACTGCCTTTGTGTAAGCCTTACCCGTAGCATACTATCCTTTTCTGTAGACATTTTTGCACCTCGTGTATTTCTTATTGGTTTTATTGTATCACTTCGTATTACATTTTGTCAAGCATGGATAAAGAAAAAAGGCCACACCAGCCGATACGGTGTGACCCTAAATATAACTGGCTATTCCTCTAAATTGTAAGGATTTGCATATGTATCAAATTCAAGTTCTGCTTGTAGCTCATGTAGCCAATTTATAAACTCACTATTCAAATACATAGCAGGAGTATTACCCTTTTCAATTTTAATGACAATACAAAAACGGCAACATATCTTTCCTGTTTCTAATAAAGATATTATATTCTTCTTTATACCTTCCACTCTTGCTACCAACTTACTATACTGTTCGTGTATATCGAGTGAATCTTCATACTCAGTACAGAATTCAATAAAAGACTCACCCCTTAACTGTCCATTTTTTAATACATCATTCTTATCTCCAGAGTAATCGCCTGTAAAGCCTAATGTATCAATCATTTGTTTCAAAGATAACTCATTACTAGTAATTATGAATTCTGATTTCACTTGTGTTAATTCCATTTCACACCTCTATTTAATATATTCACCAGTTGGTATACCCTCGCCCTTTCCACCTTTTCGATATATAAATAATCCTCCAGTATCTTTATCAACATATATATCGTATTCGGAAATTTTTGCTCTGCTGCCAAGTACATCTTTTTTTAGTTCGTGTGCATCAATACCATTCTTTTTTAGGAACTTATCATCAACTTTTTTTATATTTGTCGGCTCATATCTTGCAGCCTTATTATGTACCAATACATTTATATCAGAAACATAATAAGTATGCCAATCCTGTACCTCAAAATTATAAACCTTCACAGGCTCTTTCAAGTCAACACGTTCAAGCTTTGTAACCTTAACATTCTCACCTGACTTAAGCCTTAATACATCGCCTTCGTTTAGTTCACCAGCAAGCACCCAGCCTTTTTCTTCAACCCAGAAAGGATGCTCCTCGGTTGTCTCAATCATCGTATCACCTGTATAGACATGTACCAAGGTGTACTTATCATGAATAAAAGTGTTTACTACCTTCTTAAGACCTTTTTCGCCTGTTTGAGGATTTTCCGACCATACATAATCTCCAATTTTGATTTCTTCTATAGGTCTTTGCCCATATTCAGTTGGTATAAGTTTTCCAGCAGTAAAACAACCACTACCGGTACTACGCGTTCCCTCATTACCGACTCCTCCATTAAGTCCTTTCTGCATTCTTAAGTCTACAGTATTAGCAGCAGCTATTTCTTCATCTATCAAGGTACTTGGAATGCCATTTTTCCTTAACAACTCTTGTAGAAAATTACTCGTTACCCTATTAGTATCCAGGCTGGCACTTCCAATATTACTGCTTAAAGCAACAGTATTCCTCGGTTTGTTGTACCCATAAACTTCTATTTGCTCCCATTTATTACCTATACCATTCTTCATATATATAGGCTTCGATGGCACAGAATACTTGTGTATATTTAATGAGACCAAATTCATACCTAAATAGTGAGAAAAACTTGCTGCATTCGCATGGTGGAATCCACCTATTGTCTCTAACGAAAGAAGCGCATACTGGGCCATTTCACCATTGCCATTCTTTATAGCTGTATTTAACCAAAAATCTTCCCTAAAGTTCAAAAGTGCCATCTCAAATTGAATTCTGTCAAAATCATATCCGATGTCTCTAAGTAATTGTGGCAACTCATTTGTTATCTTCTCATGCGTATCTCCATCAAGTAAATCATAACCTAAATCTTCTCCCAGAAGGTAAAAGATTGCCCTAAACCTATAACAATCATCTTTAACATTTACAGGTTTCGCATCTTTTCTATAGTCCTTACCATACTTTAGTCGACCATAGATTAAGTCATGTTTGGAATATTCATACCTTGCCTGTTCAGCAATAATTAATGCATCTTGTATGTACCGTGCTTTTTGTTCAAGAGAATAAGCATTAAAAATCGCATATGTTATCAAATAACTAGCCTGTTGAATCTTATAAAGCGCAACTTTTCCTTCAGCTGTAGATCTGTTTATAAAATCATCTAAAAGTTCTTCTGCCCCCTGAGGCTTATACAAATGCATAGATATCTTTGATTCCAAATGCCCTGTCGGATCATAGTATATAAGCGGATTATTCTTCACATACGTATACAGATTCAAGCTAAGCGCGTCATCCGGTGTACCAGTATATGTATCTTCCTGCAAAAATCTTGCAATCTTCGGGTCATACATTCTCGCATTGAGGTAGTACAATCCTGTCTCCTCATCGTACTGATATCCGGCATAAGTAATGTTGTTATCTACATTTCCTGTCGACTCAAGGATATTGCCAAACGCGTCGTAGTAGTAAGTAGCATCTACTTCTCCTGTCGCAGCATTAACCAATGCTGTTACATCAGCATGTCCATTGTACATATAGTAGTAGCTATCTGTACCTACAGTACGCATAAGCAGGTTTAATCCATATACGTTGCGGTTGGCGTTTCCGCTGCCGTCCAGTTCAAGCACTACCTTATCGTACTCATATACATAGGTTGTCAAGGTTCCGCTAACTTTCTTACCTATCCTGTAGCCCTCTGCATTATATATGTTTTCAACAATAGAGCCACCTGCGATAGTTGTTTTTATCAATTGATTAAATTCATCATATTCATTAATTGCTCCGGTATCCGAGCAGCTTATCTGGTTGCCGTTGTTGTCGTAACCATAAGAAATGGTTTTATTGGTCTGGCCAACCATGACAATACGCTCAAGCCAGTTCAAATCGTTATAATAATAGGTATTTGTCTGGGCTATTGAACCATTTAACTGTATTTCTTCTTTTTCCCTATTACCCGCAGAATCATATGAATACACAGTCACCTTGTTTATATATTTCTCGTCTACTGACCTCAGCCTGTTCTGCGCATCATAAGTATATACTGTTTTACCATTTCCATCCACCTTTGATGTGATGTTATGGCTTGCGTCATAAGTATACACATAGGTTTCCGTGTATCCGGACATTGTATTTACAAGCTTTTTCAACAGTCCGTCATTATAGTATTCATACTCTTCTTTTGCACCGTTTTTATATACAACACTCTTTCTTGCACCATTCTTATAATAAGTATAATACGCAATATATGGTGCGGTTTCGCTTCCATCCCTTACATACTCGAGTCTTCCAACAGCATCATAAACCTTCGTGGTCATGTTCGACTTCTGGTCAATCGATGTCTCAGCAATCATTCCGGAGTCAGTTACAATGTCGTATACATATACCGTTTTGCCTGTTACACCGGTTACTGATTTTATTATTACCCTGTTTAAATCATCATATGTTCTGATTACGCTGTTTACTGCTCCTCTTGATGTCTCAACAGCCGCTTCCAGCAAGTTTCCGTTATTATCGTATGTATAGCTTCTCTTTGTATAATCCCCTGTCTTAACTGCATTCTCTTCGGCCAGCCAGCCCTGCGGATAATACTCATATGTTGTAGTTACATTATTTCTGTCAGTTTTCTGTTTTAACGTTCCATCTTTATAATAGCTATAAGTTTCAACATTATCAACAGTACCCGGATAAATCTTTTTCTTTACCAAATCTCTAGCATTGTACTCATATTGAACAGCAGGTTTTCCCTCGAAACTTTGGGATTTCATATTGCCGTTGGCATCATAGCTGTAGCGTGTCAACGACCTTATGTCCTTGTATCTCTTTTGTCCGTTACTGTCTATAGAGTCATATTCCATCAGTTTAACTTTTGTTAACTGACCGCGCCAATTGTAAATGTACACTGTTTCATTTCCGCGACCGTCATCTTTCGTAAAGATGTTGCCGGCTGCATCATATGTCTGCTTCCATTCATGCACAACGTTGCCGTCATGGTAATCCCTTATAGTTACAAGCATGCCATTCTTGTTATACTCAAATTCTTTGACATGGTCCTCACCGTCAAAGGATTGAATCTGAGCACTGTTTAAATTGTAGTTGATTTTTTCTATTGCCGCGCCGGATGGGTCAACTTTTTCAATAAGCCTTCCCATATTGTCGTATTTATAGGAATATACTTTGACAGATGTTTTTGTTGTATTGCCTATGGACTTAACTACTTCTACTTCTTTTACAACATTTCCATTTCTGTCATAGCATATATATCCCTCGTGCTGTGATGTTCTTGAGGTGCTTATCTCCTTTGTGTCAGGATCAATTAATTTCTTATTATTCACTTCTGTTTTTATTAGTCTTCCCAGTTGGTCATACTTATGTTTGGTAACATTGCCGTTCGGATCGATTTCATATACCAAATTACCGAATAAATCATAGCCGTAACGTGTCGTTGTCTCCTTCGTTATTCCTCTGTTGCCATAAATTTTGGTACTAAGTAATCTTCCCTGCTCATCGTAGTCATTCTCTTTAATTACATCAAGACCGTTCTTTTCAATCTTGACATTACCCATGGTATCATATTTGTATTCCACTGTGTTCGATTCAATTGATTCGTCCGAAGGATAGGTTACGCTCCTTAAGCTGCCCAAACCATTGTATTCGTAAACTGTCGGATTTCCTTTTGCATCAGTAACACTTTTTACATTCCCTATATAATCGTAAGTTTCAGTTTTAACCCTGATTTCCTCTCCCAAAGGATTGTCAATATCCTCAAAAACATACACGTCAAGTCTTCTGTTTGTATCATCATAAGCATATCTAGTCAATGCATAGCTAAGATCCGATACCGGAACTTTGGAAGAAGCAATCTCCGGTGTGGATGAATCATATTGCGTAACTGACAAGTTCTTGCCATAAGCTGTGTACTCGCAAACCACTCTTCCTATTCCATCATATATGTATTTCCTGTTGTAGTTCCTGCCAGCATCAGTATTTGTAAATTCTGGATCCTTTTCGGTCTTTAGCTGATTTGCAAGATTATATGTATACTCTATACCATAAGCATTTTCAATTGAACCTCCTGCTTTATTATATGCTTCACCGTCCACTTTTTGGTAACATTACCGTTTTCATCATAAGCATAAGCTTCAATTACAATACTTGATGCAACATCTTCGAAAGATTTAGTTGTCGGATTGTATTTTTTTGTAATGCCCTCAAAGCTTTTTGTCTTTAACCTTCCCGAGTCATAGTACATATACTTTACATAGTTTCCTGTCTGCGACGGTTTTTTCCCTTGAATATAGTTTTGCGCTGATACCTCGGCTATCAATCTTCCTGCCGTGTCATATTCATATGCAACCGTTACACTTTCTTTCTCCTGCTTTACGGTTTTATTAACTTCATCATATTTATTAAATGTAACGTCTGTAGTTGTTTTCGTCATGAAACCTCTGCCGTCATATTCATAAGTTGTGCTGCCCAAATTGTCAACTATGCCCTCATACTTGGACAAAATTTCAACTCTTGCGATTTTGCCTTCCCAGTTGTATGTTGTAATTGTGTCAACCGTCTTATAACGCTCTGTAGTTTCCGGATTTTCCATATCCCTTATTGTTACACTCTTCTTTATTACCCTTCCAAGGCTGTCATAAGAAAATTTCTCAACAAAGTTGTTTGGATATACTATTTTTCCGGCATTTCCCTGAGCATCAAAATCGCCGTAAGTTGTAACAATAGCACTGCAATCGCGATGATATTCATATGGGCCATAGTCTGTTACACCTTGGTCATTTACAGGGAACAGTCTTTCAAAAGGTACAACATTATCTCCGTTTAGCTGCATATCCCGGGAAATATCTTCGTTCTTTACCAAAACTACAGTTTTTTCCGGTTTGCCATGAGCATTGTAGTCAAGGTATAGAACCGACTTCTTCCTGTCGTTTCCATAGACATCCTTATCAAAAGTTGTCCTTTCTTCAATAAGATTACCGCCATTATCATAGAAATACTCTACTTTTTTGCCATTTGAACTGCTCTCTTGTTTTAGACTATTATCGTTGTAATACGAGTATGCTATGATGTTGTGTTTCTTGCCGTCAAGAGCATTCGGTGCAAAGCTGTATGTACCGTCACTGCTTAGTGTGGCTGCAATCAAATCAGTATAGCTTATCTCTTCGACTTTTCTTCCTGCTTTATCGTAATTAACCCTTGAATAAGATATTTCATAAGTATTATTGTTAAGCTTTTCAACAGGAACATACTTTTCGTCATAGTATAAGTTTCTGTTGGAATCGTAATTCCTGTAGGTATAATAACTGATGCTTCCCCTTGGATCTTTTACAGTCATTACATTTCCGTCCGGGTAATATGTAGTGACTGTTTTTATAACTTTAGCCTCATCAGGATGTATTACCTCAACTTCCCTTCCTGCATAGTCATAAATGTATTCGGTTTTTGCAAATTTGCCGTCATTTAGATACTGTCTATATATCTTTTTTGATTTTTTGATACTCTCACCATATATATCCTCATAGATATACTCCTCAAGCTTGACAGCTCTTGTATCGGGATTGTCATTGTCCTTGAAATAGGTGGCCTCAAGTCTGTTCAAAGAATCATATTCATAAATGTAATAGGACACTAACACCTCATTTGCTCCAGCTGCAGCCTTGCTGTAGTTTTTCTTGCCAATGAGATTTCCCTCTGCATCATATTCATATTTAGTGATTGTGCTTGAAAGGCCTGAACCTTGTACATTTTCTATAACCTTGGTTACTCTTCCGTATACATCATATTCATAAACCTTAGATGCTGTCCCAATATAGTCTTTTCCTGTATCATACGTGCTGTTATACATCACAGGATTAACTTCTTTTTTCTTTCTGCCATCATAATCATAGTAGGTCCTGTGAATACTTACTGCTTTTCCATCCAAATCTTTCTTTATAACATGGGTTGTCTGGTTTGTATTGTTGTAGCGATACTCTGTCACAAATCCCAGCGGTGTTGTCACCAAACTTACTCTAAAGCAATCATCGTATTCATATTGATAAGCGGCATCAATATTGTTAGACACAGTAAGGTCTATCTTGTCGCTTGTTGCCAATAAATTTCCGTTATCACTGTATTTATATGTAATCCATGTACCGTTTGGATATATTATTTTTTGAATGAGGCATCCCTTTATTTTATTGTAGCCGGTAACATATTCATAGCAAGTTACAGCGTCTCCTGCTTTAAGCACACCATCTGTAGGCAGATTTGTGCTTGTATATACCACTCCGGATTCTACTGGCTTTACAATTCTTGTCAGCCTGCTTCTGTATTTTGTAACCCCATTTTCCTGGTAGGACTCATAGTTTTCATACATATAAAATGTCTGTCGGTTCATCTGGTCAATTTCATACATTAAGTCCCCGTTTTCATAATAGCTGTACTTTTTTGTGGAATTGTCCGGGTAAGTTATCATTACAACATTGCCCTTCTCGTCTTTTTCCGCTTTGGTCGTGCTTCCGTTAAATGTTGTCGAAACTATCTCCGGCAGATTTTTGTTGCGAATATCATGATATGCCGGGCTTTTCTTCAAATCATTATATGTAAAGTTCGTAATATCAATTATACCGGAGTCATGTTTAATTTCATATTTATAGGTGGTCTCCCGGCCTTTTGCATCAATTGTTTTTAAAGGCTTTCCTGCAAAGTTGATGTTATATATCTCTTTTGATATTTTGCCTCTTTTATCAATAACGGTACGTTCAACCTCATTTTTATTCGTAGGCTGTTTTCCCTTCGTATCACTGTATTTTGAGTCATTATAACCGCCGATAACATACAATTTGTCTCCAATTACGACAGCTCCTGCACCGCTTTTAGCCTCGCTGATCGCAGGAAAAGCTACTGAATTGTCAAATTCGCCTATGGATGGATTATATACCTCGACGGTATTAAGGTAATTAACGCCGTTAAATCCACCTATCACATAAATTCTGTTGTCGGTTGCAGCTACAGCCATATCCGACTTTGGTACACGCATCTTTTTATTTGGGTTAGGTGACGACCCAGGTGAATACTCTGTCCAGATGTTTTTTACAGGGTCATATTCAGATACTGTGTCAAGATATATAGTATTATCTCGATTTTTGGGGTCAGGATAGCATCCCCCAAAGGCGTACAGTTTTGCATTTACTTCAGCAAGCCCTAGTCCTTTTCTGGCTGGGGCAAGAGAAGCTTTTGATATTGTTGTACCCGGCTGAGGATTTGGGTCAAATTGCTCTATCAGGTTTTTCCATGGTGGAATGTAGTAGTATTTATTTGATATGGAATCGTAGCCCGTAAGAGCATTATATGTGTACCCTTCGCTCAGTGGTTTGGTGATGATAAGGTTATTGATTGTAGAAGAAGGTATTGAGCTAAAATATATATTTTGCACTTCATTTCCACTTAATATTACCTTATGCGTTCCACTTGCATTAAAATTTTTGCTCACCCCACATATTTGCGTAAAATTCCCCTTCACTTCTAACGTCCCTGCTGTCAAATTATATTGATGGTCATAAACACTCCTTGTCTCGAAATTCCCTCTTACTAATATATAATCTTCATCTTTTGTCATATTCAAGTATGAATATCCACTTATCGTATAGTTTCCTGTTACCTCCAACCTTCCTCCGTTTACATCCAATGTCCCTTCAGTCTGTATCAAGTTACCATTTACCTTTAGCGTTCTTCCTGCAAGGTTTAATCTACTTCCCTTTATATACAAGTCTCCATTTATTACTTCGTTACCTGTCAAATTCCCACCTGTTCAATGTAATTCCCCCTATTTGTGAAAATAATTGGTCAATTATATGTCATATACACCAATATGATTACAGAATATAGATTTGATTTTTATAATATTTTTTCATTATTCTTACAACCGACAACTACAAGAACTACTCCAAATATATGGATTTCCTTCCAAGACTGCATTGATTGCAAATCCCGACTTATGGTATAATTAACCGTAAAATACTAAAGGAGTAAAGGAGTATGTTATGAAAACTACATTAAAATCAATTATCACAATTTTCATTATCCTCACCTCTCTTTCTTTACTAACTTTTATTTCAAATGCTGCCTCAGCCGTGCAATATTTTAACGAAGGAAATTCATTATTGGAATCGGGAAAATTTGAGGAAGCAATACAAAGCTACAATAAAGGCATTGAATTAGATCCCAATATTGCAGAGCTTTACTACAATAAAGGACTTGCTTTGCTCAACCTTGGAAAATACAACGAAGCAATCGAATGCTACAATCGCTCAACAGAATTGGCACCCAACTTTAAAGAAGCCTATCTAAACAAATCTGTCTGCCTAATGTATAGCTATAAGTTTGAAGAAGCTCTTGAAGCCTGCAACAAATTCATTGAGATGGCTCCCAACGAGCCCAACGGATACGTTTTAAAAGGGTCTATTTTTTTATCAATGGAAAAGTATGAAGAAGCTCTTGATGTATCGGACAAAACAATCTCTATGAATCCCAGCGATGAACTCATATTTTCCGCTGCATATTCCAACAAAGCTCATGCTTTAGTTTGGCTAAAAAAACCCGAAGAAGCCATCGAAGCATGTAATAAATCTCTGGAGCTTTCCGTTGAAAATATAGACGCATATACAGCCATGAGCTTGGCATATTCTTTTTTGGGTAATTATGAAGAAGCTATCTCTTGGTGCGACAAAGCTATTGAAATCAGTCCCGATGCAATTGAAGCATACATTAATAAATGCAGTTTTCTTGTAAATTTAGGGAAATCCAAAGAAGCCCTTGATTGCTGCAACAAGGCATTAGAATTAAACGCTTCCCGAAATCTCATATACGAATCACTTATCCTTACAAACAAGTCATCAGCATTACTTTTTGAAAATAATTACGAAGAGTCCCTCAAAGCAGCTGAAAAAGCCATTGAGTCAGACCCCAAAAATGCTCTCGCATATGTAGCCAAATCCTATGCCCTAAGCGAGCTGGAGCGGTACGATGAAGCTCTTTTATTCAGCGACAAGGCTATTGAAATCGATCCGACTCTTGGTGCAGCCTATGGTGCAAAGGGTGCTTTATTATTCCATCTTGACAGACTTGACGAATCAATAGAAGCATGCAAAAAGTCCCTTGAGTTAAGTCCCGAAGACATTGTCATTTGTGCTCAGGCATATACCAATATTGGAGGTTCTCTATCAAAAAAAGGAATGTATGAAGAAGCTATAGCAAATTTAGATAAAGCTCTTGAATTACCGTTAAAAAATCCAAAATCACTTTCCGTTACCTATTCAAATAAATCTTCTGCACTGCTCGGGCTTGAAAGATTTGAAGAAGCTCTTGAATATGCCAATAAGGCCATTGAATCGGACCCTAATAATGTCATGGGATATGCGAACAAAAGTGCTTCTTTGGTAAATCTCTCCAGGTGTAATGAGGCTCTTGAGTGCTGCGATGAGGCTGTCAAATTAAATATAGCTGACTACACCATCTACAATAATAAAGGACTCGCTTTCGAAGCTCAGGGCAAGCTTGACAAAGCATTAGAAGCACTAAACAAAAGTCTTGAGCTTAATCCGGATTATGAAAACGCCAAGGAAAATATTCAAAGAGTCTCAACAAAACTTACCATAAAAAGAGTTATCTTCATCTTTGTTATATTTGCACTTGTCACAGCAATAACCATAGCTGCCGTAATCTTAACCGTTTTAAGAAAAAGAAAAGCTCATGCGCAAAGCAGTAATCCACATATGCCCGAACCGTTTGTCAATTACGATGAACTAAACCAAAAGTAAAGCCATTATTAATTTTTATATTTTTCCACGAATTCGTTTTAAAAAACGATCCATAATAATTAGAGTAGAGTTCATGATGGTTGAGCAAAGATCATTATAGGGTCTCGAAGTCGGCTTTATAATGGTCGGCCAAAGGTTCATGCCGGGTTTTGTTAAAAGCTTGGTATCAGCCGGCGGGAAGAATATTATATGTCCTAAAAGGCTATATTATAGTAACACTGCATGGTTATTTTCAAATTGGTTTTTGATTATTTCCTATAGTTACTGTAATATGGTTTCAAAGGATGTATAATATTTGAGCTAAGACTGTCAGAGGTTCCGCAGGCATTGATGTTGCATCCATTAGCTTACTAACTTGTGTGGTAATCCTTACTTGAATAGTAATCCCTGTGGTAGCAACATTACATGCTGGAGGTTTGTTGCAGTCGAAAGATTGCAGCAGGTTTCCAAGGTATCTCTGACAGTCGAGCAAAGGTTGGTATGGGTTTTGAAATGCTTGCAGGCAGTCGAAAGATTGTTTGCAGGTGTGTAGAAATTTATATCAGCCGGCGCGAAGATCATCATGGGCTCTTTTTATTTTACAGTTGCTCGCTGGGTCTGTACTCTATAAAGGGATGATACATCATGAGCGCATGGTTCTCCGTCTGAAACGGATAGTATACTTCCCCGTCATTTAGGCATTTGCCCATTCTCAATGAAGCTGAAATAGCCCTTGCGGCTAAAAATTATATGGTCTATAAGCTTTATTCCCAATGTATCTCCCGCCTCTTTAAGACGCTTTGTCACCTCTATATCCTCATGGCTTGGTACCAAAGAACCTGACGGATGATTATGGGCCACTATAACCGCCGTTGCCCTGTCTGTTATGGGGTCGGCAAACACCTCCCTCGGATGCACCTGCACATTGTTAACCAATCCGACCGATACAACCCTTGTGGCAATAACTTCACTGGCACCGTTTAGCGACACACAAATAAAATGCTCCTGTTTGCGGTCGGACATGTATGAAATCAAAGGCAATATGTCCGAAGGAAAAGTTATTTTAATTCCCTCAGGTCTTATTCTGCGCCTGGCAAACTCAAGGGCCGCGGCAATGACCGCTGACTTTGCCGGGCCAACTCCTTCAATCTCCTGAAGCTCTTTGGCACTAACGTTGTCGCATCCTCTGTCCAAAACTTTTAGTATTCTGCCGGCAACAGTCATTACATTGCAATCCTTAGTACCGTTTCCAATCAAAACTGCAAGCAGCTCCAAATCGGAAAGGTATCCGACACCCCTTTCCAAAAGCTTTTCCCTTGGTCTTTCAAACTTGGGAATATCACTGATCTTTTTCATTCTGCCTCACCAATACAACAATAATTACGAACAAATGTTCTTTTAATTATTGTATATCTTTCTTGAGGTAAAATCAAGAAAAACTATTTAATTTTTTCAGCGATTAATGGGAAAGGTACTCATTCATTATTTTTCGTGCAATGGGAGCTGCAACATCACTGCCGGAACCCCCATATTCAACAATGACAGCCACAGCAATCTTAGGGTCTTCAGCCGGAGCAAAACCTACAAACCACGAATGCGCCTTTGCCTTCTTTTTAACCGACTGCTCATTTTCAGCCGTTCCGGTCTTACCAGCAACATTTATCCCTTTTATAGCAGCATTATACCCGGTACCGGAAGTTACAACCTCCTGCATCATTACTTTAATTTTCGCAGCTACATCCGCATCCATTATCCTGCCCAGTTTGCTTGTCTTAAGTTCTTTGCTTGCTTTACCCTCGGAAGTTGTAATGCTTTTAACCAATACCGGCTCCATCATGATGCCCTCATTGGCAATTGCCGATGTAATCATTGCCATGTGAAGGGGAGTTACCAATATCTTTCCCTGTCCAATAGCCGCCTCGGCCAAATCGGTTTTATTCATTTTCTCATAAGGAAAACGGCTTTTGCTCATCGGAATATCAAAAGGAATTTCCTTTCCAAATCCCGCACGGTTTGTTATATCGGTAAACTTGCTCATGCCAAGCTCCGTCCCAATCTGCGCATATACCACATTGCTTGATACAGCAAGGGCCTTTTTCAAATCTATCTTTCCGTAAGCCTTACTTTCCGAGTTTCTTATTTCCCTTTCTTCGACAACTATGGAACCATTGTCATCAAACTCTTTATTTTCCATGCCGTTTTCAATGGCTGCAGCAGTAACCAGTATTTTAAAGGTAGAACCCGGCGCATAGAGCCCTTGGGCAGCACGGCAGAGAAATGGAGCATCAGGGGATTCAATCATGCTCTGCCAGTTTTGCTCAAGTTTTTTTGCGCTAGGATCAAAATTCGGACTGCTTACCAATGCAAGAATTTCTCCCGTCTTGGGGTCCATAGCCACCACAGCACCCTTCCGGGCACCAAGGAGCTCTCCCCCAAGGGCCTGGAGCTTATGATCAATGGTGAGATAAAGATTGTTTCCCTTTCGGGCAGGCAAGTTCGCACCGCTGACCATTCCAAACACCTGGCTCAAATCATCAATTCCCAATAGCTCTTTATTGTATGCGGCTTCAATCTGCGACTTCCCGTACACTTTTGAGCTGTAACCGATTACTTGGCTGTACAGAGCCCCATAAGGATAAACCCTCTCCTGATCCTCGCCGTTTGATTCACTGTAAGCGAGCAAAACTCCGTTCCTGTCATATATATTGCCCCTTGCAGTATTCTCCTCAATTTTATATTGCCTTCGGTTGTAAGCATTGGCCATCAAATCCCGGCTTCTGAACAATTGAATATATGTAAGATACCCAACTATAACAAAGAAGAGGGTACATATTGCAACCAACACCTGAATAATCTTTTTATTTTCATCCATCAGACTCACCACCCACTCTGTCAAATCTCGGATTCGATATCGCCTGAAGAATTCCTAAGGCAATAAAGCTCGATATAAGAGAGCTCCCTCCATAGCTTACAAAGGGAAGGGTTATGCCTGTCAACGGAATAAGCTTTATTACTCCGCCCACAATAATAAAGGTCTGCAGCCCAATCATCGTTACAATCCCCAAAGCCAATACCTTTTTAAACCTGTTCTTCAAACCGAGCACTATCTTAATCCCCCTGTAGGTAAAGAGCATACATATCAGAACCACTGCGACTCCGCCGAAAATCCCCATTTCTTCGCATATTGCGGAAAAAATAAAGTCTGTACTCACTGCCGGGACCATTTCGGGCCTGCCCATGCCTATTCCTGTACCGAAGAACCCTCCCGAAGCAATGGCAAACAAAGACTGGGCTACCTGGTAACCCTTACCCGTAATATCTGCCCAGGGATTTAGCCACGCATCCACTCTGACTCTTAGATGATAAAACTTAAAATACCCCAAAATCGCACCGGGAACTATAAAGGCAGAATTTAGCAAAAACATTTTCAAATCCTTGCTAAACACATAGACAACCACAAGAAAAGTCAAATACATCAAAAGAGCCGTGCCAAGCTCCCTTTGAAGAACAAGAAAACCGATATTGCAATAAGCCACAAGCATCAAAAGCCCCTTGTTTAATAGTTCTCTCAGCCTTTCATCCTGTATGTATTTAGTTAAAAACAAATTGTCCGGATTTTTAAAATAGGCTGCCAGGAAAAAAACAAACAGAATTTTGCACAATTCTGACGGCTGAAATGAAAAGCCGCCGATTACTATCCAGTTTACCGCACCGTTTATGTTCCTTCCCAAAATCAATGTAACAAGGTACAAGACAGCGGAAAGAGATATGTATATATAGGCAAATTTGTCCCACTTGTCGACTTTGATATATATATGGTAAAAAGCAAAAAACATTGCAAGCCCCAATGTTATCCACACCAGCTGCTTTAGTCCCAAACTATCGTCAAGGCGGTAAATCATCATAAGTCCGACACTCAAAAGCATGGATACTGTCAAGACAAGATATTCATCCCCATAATCCTTTTTAATGATTACAAGGCAGGCAGAGCATATGATTAAGGTCGCCGCTCCTCCCACTACTAAAGTCATCCAGTTATAAGAATTACTGCTAAAAAACAAAAACAAATATCCAATAATATTAAATACCGCTATCAGGCTCAAAGGCCAACGGTATGTTATTGTCCCTCTCATCAGAACACACCTCATTTACTCAGCGAAACAAACAAGAATTTTACATTTCCGATTTTAATGTTATCACCGTCATTTAGCAAAACTGTTTCTCCTTCATTAAGTCTTTCACCGTTAACAAAAGTTCCGTTCTTGCTTCCCATATCTTTTATAAGGATTGATCCTTCTTCTGCCATAATATATGCATGAATCCCCGAAATAAACGGGTCCTTTATTACTATATCATTCTTGTCATTACGCCCAATAGTCACACTTTTTCTGAGAATATAATTTTCCTCAACCTTGAAATTCAGCATCTCCCGTTGATTTATAAGCTTAAGGTAAGGATAAAAACCCACATTGTCGGTTTTGCTGACACTCATGGATTTAATATCAAGATAAATTAGGCGTATGACCCCTAAAATAAACAGGTATATAACCAGTGTAAAAACAACCTTGACAAGAAGCAGTATTATTTCAAACATACCCATGCCATCCTTATCTGCAATTATTTAGCCTAAGGAAAACTTAAGGCAACATATAAACTTGTACACAGCGTATATTACAAAAAGTTAAACAGGTCGCGGATATCAACCCGTTTAACTTTTTAAAACCTATTCTTTAATGCAAATTGCAAATACTATATTAAAACTCTCTTAGGCCGTCATCCCGCAATATTGAATTCAGCATTAATTCCTCGCAGGTACACAAATTCTTTTCAATAGCCTCATGACGAAGCACCAAGTATAGCTCAGCCATTGTAGCATGCTCATATGGAGGTACGAATATTACACCTATACAACAAGCAAGTAAGCCCAACAGGTACCATCCGATAAATGACAACTGTAATACAAAAATATTAAATTTATGTCCGTAAGTCATCTGCTCACTTAATTGGAGAGCACGTTTATGTCCTATATTGGCGTTGTCGGCAAGGATATACGGCACCATTATATAGGCATAATATTTCACGATACCGGGAATTATGAGAAGCAAATACCACAGAGAATTCATAATTCCTCTATAAAGCATAGACTTTAATACATCCATGTATCTTTTGCTTTTAAACCCATAACCCAAAACACTCAATTCTTCGCTGGCAATACCTTCTAACTGTGCATTCTGTATAAAGAAGCGTCTTCCGCCAACTTCGAGATGATACCCGACAAAAACCCGAAATGCAATGGCCAAGAACATCAGGCAAATTACAACCAGCAAAACTATCAGTACTTGCTCGGGAGGTAAAGAGTCCACAGCATCGTCGAAACCACTTCCACTGCCGCCATTCACAGCTGCTATCCATAAAACAATACTTACCGCAAAAGCTTTCCAGTATGATACTTCCAAGACTTTTTTAGCTCTGTTTTTAAGATACTCTCTCGTCCACATAACTTTCTCCTAACGCTTGCAAACAATAGATTAATATAACTATATAGTCGGGTGTTTACAGCCATTCTCTATATAATTTAATATTAAAATTATACCAGAAATAGACCACATTAACAATATTATTGTTAAAAAACAACAAGCATTGTCCCAGTATCCAAGTCCATTTATGCAGGACACATTCCTATAAGAGCGACGAGAGTCATTCCGTTGACATAAGCATCAACATTCGTAATTATGTCGGCTTTCGATACATCCTTAATCGCCAGGGCATATACCGTACAACATCTCTTTATCATGTCATTGAGTACTCCGTTTACTTCCTTGTAAATCTTTCTCGTCTTTTTTACTATTTTTGAATCCATAAGTATGTAAGAGCACCTTTTCATAAGCTCATCAGGTGTGCCCCTTGAAATTATACGCATTTTTTCGTTTATTATATGGGTGGATACTTTTAAGCTGTTGCCTTTCAAGCTAAAGGCTTCAACCTTGGGAACTATGCTTTCAATAAGGCTCTTGTCAAAGCCTTTTTCTTCTGTATAGTAAAAAATCGCTTTTTCTTTTTCATCATGAATGATGTCCAACCGTTTATGATTGACATTTATCACTTCTGCATAATTGCTAAGTACAAGGGAGTGCATAAAAATTCCAAAGCTTTTTTCTTCTTCATCTACATCTTCCGCTTTTTTAAGCTTACCATCAAGGTATATCTCCTCGACCCTGTATTTAACAGGTGACTCACCAATCAATAGATTAGAGTTGTCAACTCTAAGCAAATTGTCTCGAGGGAATATATCCTGTCTCATTAAATCCGCTCCTTTCCGGGCAGTAAATTATTAAATTTAATCAATAAAAACGCTAATAAAACTCCACACCTGTGCCTTAAATGCAAGATGCAGAGTCTTGTAATTTTTCGAAGTAACACTGCTGCTTTATCATATTGAATTATAAATCGCTACTCCCTTTGTAACTATATATATAAATTCGAATTATTATTCATGGTAAACAGCAATAAAAATCAGCAACGCTCGGCAACTCCAATAGATTATACCATTATTAAAATAGTTAAAAATCAGAATAGTTTCCTTTAACAATTTTAATTCTAATATAAGAAATGTTAATCTGTCAATTAAAGAATTGTAAACTTTTTATTAATTAATTGAATGCTGTGTCAAATGAATCGAACACGATTTTTGCTTAATGTTAGCGGGAAAATCAGTGCCTAATGATATGTTCATGATTTTTAAGATGCTCCTGACAGTATTCATAATCACTACCGCATTTAAAGCAGTATGCAAATTTAAGCTCAGGATGTTCTTTTGATGTTCTGCCGCATACACAGCAGGTGTAAATTATCTCCGGGGTTTTGACAGAAGATGCGATTACTTGAAATTTTCTGCGTCTGCGCTTTCTGTCAAGTTTTCGTATATTCGGAGACAGATATTCATCAAAAACCTCCTTTCCAAAGAACACTATGAAACTTGTGAAGGACAATAAAGCGACAATTCTTGTCTCCGGTCTGAAAATAATGGACAGTACCGTAAAGATAACATCAAACCACGCCAAATACTTAATTTTGACCGGAATTATGAAAAACAAAAGAATCTTGTAATTGGGGTTAAGATAAGCAAAAGCCAGAAAGATGGACATGTACAAAAACTCTGAAGTTACCTTGCCGCCCCAGAAGTCGCCCAAAAATGCAGCTACTATTGCCGCCAATACGCCTATAAAATAGTAGAGATTGAATCTGAAGCTTCCCCAGTAGCGTTCCAGAGCCTCGCCAAATATGTAGAAAATATACAATGCAAAAATTACCCAAAAACTTCCCACAAAAGGAACAAAAACAAAAGTTATCAGCCTCCAAATCTGGCCTTTCATGACCAATGAAGGCTCCAATGTAAGCCAGGACTCAATATATGCGAAACCGTCAAAAAGACTTAATATAAATACAAAGGCATTACCTATTATCAAATACTTTATTAGATTTTTAATAGCAAACCGCCCGTATTTACGCTCCAGTTTATCAATCCAATTCAATAAAAACAATCCTTTCCTGACGTTTTCAATGTACAAGTGGATTTCCATATATTCTATTCGACACTCATATCAAAAAATCCTTTTATAAAAAATTATTCCCTGAAATATAAATCACTAATCCTTAACATGAGTTGTTTTATATTTTAAACAGTTGGAAAGCCAACGGTTTAGTTATAAATCCTATAGTTGGAATTAAACTTTAAGTTTAAGTTTAATTCCAAGTTAAAGTTAAATTATAAGTTGGAACCTAGATATAAGTTTGAGTCAAAATAGAAATTAAAGTAAATTTACAAGTGAGAAAACAGTGGAAACAACAAGCGAAAGCAATTGAGAACCGCATATTGCCACAAAATTTTTTACCGCAAGCTCGAAGGTGTCTTTCTTCGTTTGTTTTTTTCTAAAAAGGTTTATATTCTTCTTAACTGGTATAAATACAAGTAAAACCAACAACATTATGAAAGGCACAATTCTAAAAACGCTAAGGAGTAGTATGTCAATAAAAGCAATGTAATAGAGAGCTTCAAACAGCCATAGAGCTTTTTCTTTTCCTATATAAATGGGAAGAGTATATCTCCTGTTTTCTATATCGTCCTCCACATCACATATATTATTTGCAAGCATTATATTGGCAATCCCGCAGACTGCCGGAATAGAGAAAGCAAAAACATATAATACTTCCGCAATATTTAGCTTCAAGGATAAAAATTGTCCCTCAAGAGCCAAGAGGACAATATCCCGGTCATAAATATGTACGAATACGGCAAGAAATATTATTACAAAGCCCATAAAGAACCCCGAAAACACTTCACCCAAAGGCATTCGGGAAATCGGAAGGGGGCCGAAGGAATAAACAATCCCGACAGCAAAGGATATTACCCCCACCAATAGCACAATAATATTTGTATTCATATAAAGCAATATTCCAAACAATACTGCTACACACATAAGAAACAGTATAACCGTAATTACCCGTGCTTCGCCAAGTTTGTCCCGAACTATTGCATTATGCTCTTCATAATTATATCCCTCTTTTTTGGCTGCCCTTTTATAATCAAAATAATTATTTAGAGCAGTTGTAACCATATCAAAACACAGAAGGGATATGAACAGGAAAAAAAAGTTTTTAACATTAAAGACATCAAAACGATATATTGCATATACCGTCCCCAGCATGAAAGGCACCATGCTGGCAATCTTCGTCTTAATCTCAACCAGTTTCAAAAAGCTGTCTACACGCATCCGCCAGCCCCCTACAGATGTAATTTTATTCTGTAGTTATAATAAAATATTTCATTTAATAATTAAATATTTTTTTAATATATTTTTCTTTATCAGTGAAGCAGATTATTAAGTTGTGACACATGCTTTCGGTTTACATCCAGTATCTTTTCAACAACTTTTCGGCTTTCGTCATCAAGGTCTCCTCTTACAAGCTCCTCAGCCATTTTTATGCCTTTATTCTCACTTTCCGCAGCATCTTTTACAATAAACTCCGTATCGTCGGATGTTCCTTTAAGCTTGTTCATAGTCTCAGCCATAGTGCCCTTAAAGCCCGGTCCGTCAACCGGAACTCCGCCCAAATTTTGAATCCTCTCTGCAATTAGTGCCGAATTCTGCTTGTGCTCCTGTTGAATTCTCTGAAGTTCTTTTTTCACATTCGGGTCCTTTACATGCTGAATATACCTTTCATACCCGTGTACTGCCATATAATTTCCTTCAAGCAATGAATTTAACTCTTTAACAACCACATTGTCCCTATTGTCCATATAAATTTCTCCTTTAAATCAATTTTAGACTTAGTTTTCTCAAAAAACTCTGCTTTATTCAAAATAAAAGGACAATGTGTGTATCAGCTGCTCATCTCCTGCCACTGCTGCTTTGTAATCAACACTTTTCTCGGCTTGCTGCCTTCAAAAGGCCCTATCACGCCATTTGCCTCCAGCTGATCCATTATTCTTGCCGCCCTTGAATACCCAATCTTGAACTTTCTTTGAATCAATGATGTGGATGCCTGCTCATATTCGATTATCATATCTATAACCTGGGGCAACAGCTCATCATCTTCTTCGGAAAAAGGTTGGGTTTCGTCAGCGTGGCTGTCGATTTTATTTATGACCTCATCGTCATACTGAGCCTGCTGCGTGGATTTCATAAAGGATACTATACTTTCAACTTCTGTATCCGTTATCAGTGCTCCCTGCACTCTCACAGGCTTTGGAATACCACGGGGGTAAAACAGCATATCCCCTTTGCCAAGCAGCTTTTCTGCACCTGACATATCCAATATGGTTCGTGAATCAATCTGGGATGATACTGCAAAAGATATTCTCGAAGGAACATTTGCCTTAATAACCCCTGTTATGACGTTGACGGACGGCCTTTGCGTTGCAATCACAAGGTACATGCCTGCAGCCCTTGCCATTTGAGCCAATCTGCAGATACAATCCTCAACATCGTTGGGTGCAACCATCATAAGGTCTGCCAGCTCGTCAATTATTATAACTATCTGGGGAAGGGTTTGGCCCCCTTCTCTTATCATCATATGATTATAACCTTCAAGGTCCCGAACACTATTTTCCGCAAAAAGCTTGTAGCGGTTTGTCATCTCCTGCACCGCCCAATTTAGTGCTCCTGCCGCCTTTTTCGGGTCAGTCACCACCGGAATCAAAAGATGGGGTATTCCGTTGTAAATACTAAGCTCCACAACCTTCGGGTCCACCATCAAAAGCCTTACATCCTTGGGCGATGCCTTGTAAAGAATACTTGTTATCAATGTATTAATGCAAACACTTTTTCCCGAGCCTGTGGCGCCTGCAATAAGCAGATGGGGCATTTGGGCAATGTCGGCAACCACAGGTTTTCCGGCAATATCTTTTCCCACAGCAAAAGAAAGCTTTGACGGATGGTTTTGAAATTCATCCGACTCAATTACCTCGCGGAGCAAGACCGGAGTAACCTTCTCATTCGGTATTTCAATCCCTATGGCCGCCTTCCCGGGTATGGGTGCTTCTATCCTCACACCTACTGCTGCAAGGTTTAATGCAATATCATCGGTAAGGCTTACAATTTTGCTTACCTTGACGCCATAATCCGGTTGGAGTTCATACCTTGTTACAGAGGGACCTTCACTGATATTAATAATCTTTGCCCTCACACCAAAGCTCTCCAAAGTATCAATAAGCTTTTTGGCTCTTATTTCGGAATTATATTTCGACTCGTAGGAGCCGTTTTTGCTCTCTGCCTGCTTTAAAAGCTCCATCGGCGGAAATACAGGCTCCATTTCCCGGCTTGGATACCTGTTTTGCTCTGCCTGTCCTATTTTTTCGAATTCATTACACCCTGATTCATCACCGATGTACTGCAATTCTTTCATTTCATATGTATCTTCTTCATACGTATCCTTAAATTGCGCAAATTCTCTTATATCTTCTTCTGCTTCATCCATGCCGTCTTTCATACCTTCAATTACTTCTTCAAATCCTGCCGGTTCTTCTACGTATTCCACTCTTTTCGCATTATTTTGCGCATATTTATCCATGTCCTCAAATTCTATCAATTCTTCAAAATCTCCGATACTTACTGCTTCCACTATATTATCTTTCATATCTTCAAATTCCATAAAATCTGCCGTAATCTCTGTTTCTTCCGGATCATCGTCCGAATATTCCATTATTGTTGCTTCGTTTTCCGCATTCCTTATGCCTTTATAAAGGTCTTCCCTCTTATAAAGCTCTTCTGTCTTTTCTGCTTCTATCGCGGAAACTTCCGACACAATATTATCAGTATTATTCATTCGCTCGTCTTTGTATATGTATTCTGCCTCGTGAGCTTCTTCAAATTCCGCTCCATCGCTCATGGACTTAGGCTCTACAAATAAGTTTTGCCTTATGTTTTCCGGATTCTCCAATTCTTTTATGGATTTCATTTGACTTTCAATAATTCTTCTAAATACATTTCCGGAATAATCCACATTTTCAACCCAGTTTGCCACTCTGGCTTTAATATCAGCTTCGGAAGAACCCATCCTGTCTTCGCCCAGCTTTATCTTTTCAGTGGAAACTTGTTTTCCTTCGGACAATGAACTGCCGGACCCGCCTGCAACATTCTCATCAACAATCCAATTGAAGTTGTTTTTTCTTGTCCTCAGATTATATGAGTCAAAGTCTTCATTCCTTTTGATGCTTCTGTTTGAGTCAGCTCTGTTGTAAGAACTGTCATGAGCTTTTATTCTGGTTGCAGTTTTTGGCTTTTTCCTGTTCCTATTTCGATAAACCGCCAAAAGGCACAAAACACCTGTGACGAAAGCCGCTTCAATTGCAAACACCTTAAAG
The DNA here is from genome assembly GCF_035371925.1 of Acetivibrio sp. Lineage (NCBI taxonomy): Bacteria > Bacillati > Bacillota > Clostridia > Acetivibrionales > Acetivibrionaceae > Acetivibrio > Acetivibrio sp. The sequence continues at coordinate 24,595 of NZ_DAORXT010000023.1, forward strand.
AATTGGCCTATTGAACCTTTTGCAAACACAAGCCCAATTAATGCCATAAAAGCTGCAATAATTATAAAACTGCGTTTTCGCCGATTTTTTTTCATTTTTTTTGCATATCCTGATTTTCCAACTCTTAAAGTACCCATAGAACTTGTCATACCGCCTTTTTTTGGTGAAACATGACTAAAATAACCCTGCAAATTGTATTTTATCATTCTAGTTTTTCTTCGTCAAAAAAAACCTAAGTCTTAAATGTAAAATTTACTGCTCGATGTAAAAGAAAAAATGGAAATCCAATTAAAGCAAATTTTTAAAGCTCATGAGCAAAAATGCCCATAAGCTTTTAATTATAACTCATCATTATTTTTCCAACCATTAATTGTCCTTGCCTTACAACATTTTAAACACTTCCGAAAGCTCTTTCATCTTTTTGTCCCTCGGGGTATAAGCGGGAACTCCCACAGGTATCAGGCTTATAAACCGGTCATCTTTGTCCATCTCCAAAATCTCCTTAATTCTCTCTGCCGCAATTGCAGGCTCATTCATCCAGCAGGCACCGTATCCCTTTTCCTGTATTGCAAGCAGCAGATTCTCCACCGCCGCTCCAATTGACAGTAAATCATAGTTGGCAAAAAGGTCCATAATACCCTTATCGTCCAAGCCCCGTTCTTTCAGCGCAAGTACCATTGTTTTGTCATAAAACTCCGCTTTTGTCATAAACACTGCAATCACCAAAGGAGCCTTGGCAAAAAAGCTCACAGCTTTTCTCTTTGAATTTAGATAATCTTCGGACAATTGGCTTCTTTTAATCTCCAAAATTTTATCCAGTTCTTCAATTACCGCAGTCTCAATTCTTTTTATTATTTCTCTGTCCTTTATGGCTACAAACTTCCAACACTGGCTGTTGCAGCCGCTAGGTGCTCTTACAGCAGCCTCTATGAAATATTTGATATCCTCATCTGGAACATCTCTATCCTGAAACTTTCTGATACTTCTTCTTTCTGCGGCAAGATCCAAAAATCTGTTCACTGCATCATCACCCTTATATATATTTTGCAATAAATATTTTATTATAAATATTTTACATTAATTTTGAATATTGCAAAATATATAGGATTCATATATTTCGAAAATTATGCTTTTAGCCAAAAGGCAAAGATGCCGAAGCTCTACTTTTCAACTATAAACACTCCCACATCCTGATTGAGTTTGTTTGCAAGATTGTTCAGTTCCTGCGCCATTACAGAAAGCTGGCGCACACTTTCCGCCTCTGTTTGAACGGATGCAGTTATCTCCTCGGCTGAAGCCGCAACCTAGCTAAACGTGCCGGAAATATCCCCAATTCTTTCGATTATAGTATTCTTCTCCTGCGACAGACTTTTTACGGATTCAGTTACACTTTCAATTTGCTCAATTACATTATCTGCCTCAACCCTTATATTATCATAAGATGTGACCGTATACCTGATTGTTTGCATCTGATTGTCAAGCTTTTCGGAAATAGTTTGGATGTTTTTAAATACTTTCTCAGTATTTCTTGTGATATTGCTAATAAGCTGGTTAATATTGTTTGAATAGCCCATTACCTGAGCGGCAAGCTTTTTTATCTCGTCTGCGACAACAGAAAAACCTTTTCCTGCTTCCCCTGCTCTTGCCGATTCAATTGAAGCGTTTAGCGCAAGCAAATTGGTTTGCCCCGCAATGCTGTTTATAACCTCGGTTATCTTATTTATTTCGAAAACATCGTTATTCAAGGATATTACTTCTTCCATTGTGGAACTGAAGGATTCCTTTGTATCTTCCACTGATTTAACCAAGTTCTGAAGAGAAATGTATTCAACATCGGTGATTTCTTTCATTTTACTGTTGCTCTCCAAAACATTTCCTGTTTCATCAAGCATTCTGTCGAATTTACTGCCGAAGTCCTCCAAAATCTGAATTATATATTGAATATTTGATGCTTGATCCGCAATCGATATTGTTACATCTTCTATATTTTGAGAAATTTGCTCTCCGGTAGTCCCGGACTCATTGCTTGTATAGGCAAGTTCCGCAGAAAATTTGTTAAGCATGCCTATGCTGTATTTAACATTTTTTATGGTTTCCTTCAGGATCGATATCGATGTGTTAAGCGCAGTTGTAAGTTTCTTTGTTTCATCATTGGCCTTAGAGTAAAACTCAACAGTAAAATCTCCCTTTGAAAAGTCGTCAAGTTTTCGAATAACACCTTTTATCGGATTTATTATCGGATTTATTATCGTATTCGCTATCACAGAGCCTATTATGACCGCAATAATCCCTATCACCACCGAAATTAAAGCAGTGTTTAGCAAAGTGCTTCTAATTTCATTGTACATTCTTTCTAAAGAGATACCCACGTTGAGACTTCCGGATTGAATCGCCTCTGACGAAAAAGGAATGGATACATTGTATACTTTTTTCCCTTCTTTTGTTTCCGAGATAAGCCCCACTGTAGCAGATGTAATGGCGTCAATTTTGCTTTTTTCACCGCTAAACTCTGTCGCGCCGGACAAGGCATCCGTATTTTCATCTCCGGAAGTTGAATTGCCGTTCACCAAATTGTCATTGGCTTTCGCACCGTCGGAAGATACAAGTATATTCTGTTTATCGTCCGTGATAGACATATAAACAATGTTACCTTTGCTTTCCTCTTTTAAGTCTTTAAATATTTTCTCGATTTTATCCAGCTCAGTAATATTATTGCTTATAATCTCCCTTTTTATGGATGTAACCAGTGCCCTACCGTCACTCTCCATTTGCCTTGTAACCGCACCTTCAACTACATAAAACATAATTGCGGAAAACGATACAGTACATATTGCAGATATTAATATTACTGTGCCCAACATTTTCTTCATTAAAGAATTGAACACATATATTACCCCTTTCCGGCTATTGAGTTTTACTATATAATCCCTCTACAAGGTTATATATTTAACAATCTTGCTTTACATAATAATATCGGCCAAACAGAATTAAATCTTTATTAATTTCTTCTTATATATAAGAGGTAATATGCAACATATACTTTCAAAAACTATAGCTAATTGTCCTTTCTCAATGCTCTCCTGTTTCCGTCTTTGTCAACTATAACTACGGAGTCTAAGGTTGCTTTAAAATTGTTACGGAAGATTTTTAAATACTCCTGTCTCAATCTCTGTTGCTCTTCCTTTTCTTCGTCCGTAAGTCCTATTGTTTTAGACTTTCTCGAAAGCTCGTTAATCCTTTTTATCAATTCTTCCATGATCTGTTCTCCTTTCAAAATATGCACCTTACATAAATCATACTTTTTCAACAAGTATAATAATAAGTATAATAATAAATTTTTCGAAAATTTACAAAGCTTTTTTCTTTTAAATCGGGATAATATTTCAAATCTTTGCTATTCCATCCACTTCGTTTTTCGCCTTTTTTCAATCACCCCTTGAAGCCGCAAATGGAAAAGTAGTATAATATATTTAAAATATACTACATTTAAAAAAACGTACTCGATGAGGGTTATTTTTTTCACTATAGATTGTTAAAAAATAAACCATCTAAAGCAACAGTAATAAATAATATAAAGGAGAGTCGAAATGTATACTATTCAAACTCTTAACAAGATTTCATTAAAAGGCTTGGAGCTTTTCCCTAGGGATAGTTATGAAATAGCTACCGAGATATCCAACCCGGACGCAATTCTTGTAAGGAGCTACGACATGCTCAACATGGAGCTTCCGCAAAGTCTTAAAGCCATTGCAAGAGCCGGTGCCGGAGTCAACAACATTCCGGTTGAAAAGTGCACCGAAAAGGGAATAGTGGTTTTCAATACACCGGGTGCAAATGCCAATGCCGTAAAAGAGCTTGTTTTAGCTTCATTGTTCATGTCATCCCGCAAGGTCTACAAGGGTATTTCCTGGGCTCAATCACTCAAAGGAAAAGGCAGTGAAGTGGCTGAATTGGTTGAAAAAGGCAAATCCCAATTCGCAGGACCTGAAATAAAAGGAAAGAAGCTTGGAGTTATCGGTCTTGGCGCTATAGGTGTCATGGTTGCCAACGATGCTCTTTCCCTGGGTATGGAAGTAATCGGTTATGACCCGTTTATTTCCATAGATTCCGCCTGGGAGCTTTCAAGCTCCGTAGAAAAAGCTGTGAGCCTTGACTATCTCATTTCCACCTGTGACTACATAACCATACATGTGCCCTATAACTCAAAAACCAGCGGTATGATAAACAAGGACAAATTTGACTTAATGAAGAAGGGTGTTAGGCTGCTGAACTTTGCAAGAGGCGGTCTTGTAGTCAACAAAGACCTGCTTTGCGCAATAGAAAACGGCACTGTTGCCTGCTATGTTACCGACTTCCCCGAAGATGAACTCCTTGGAAACGAGAATATCATTACTCTGCCTCATCTTGGCGCTTCAACACCGGAATCCGAGGAGAACTGCGCTGTAATGGCAGCAAGCCAGCTTCGTGATTTTCTTGAATACGGCAACATCAAAAACTCCGTAAACTTCCCGAACTGTGAGCTTCCCCACACCGGAAACGTCAGAGTAATTGTCGCTCATGACAACGTACCCAACATGTTCGGTCAAATTACTTCCCTCATAGCTCGCAACGGAATCAATATCGGAGATATGATAAGTAAACACAAGGATAAAATCGGATATACCATTTTAAACGTGGAAGGCTCAATTTCCGCTGAAATTGTCGATAATCTAAGAGCAATACAAGGAATAAGAATGGTAAGGGTAATTGACAAGACAAAATAAACTAAAAACTCAGGGTTGCGTAAAGCCCTGAGTTTTTTATATCTTTTCTAGAAAAACTGAAAAACAAACTGTCCTGCCGCTATAGTGCAAATGATTGCAAAAAGGACAGCCCCCAAAGCAACTACAAGTCTTGAAAAGGGTACTTTCCGATTGAAAGTAAGCATCAGACGGTAAGGAATCTGAAGAACGCAAAACAAATATAACAAGACACCTGCCCTGTTCATGGACCAGGCAGCGGCAATATTAAAATCACTCATGTAAATAAAGCTTCTAGTCATTCCGCATGCCGGGCAGTTATATCCCGTGGCAGCCCTAAAAACGCATGGAATCCCAAGCCTCAAAAAACGTTCTCCCAATTTTAAAGCAGCCACATCCCCGTTTGTAACCATCAAAAAGGATAGAATCACCGGCAAAAAGCAGAGCAATAAAATTGATACATGTAAAATATAATCTTCATTTACAAACCTTTTGGTGCTCCCTTTTGCACAAGTCTCAATCATAAATCAATCCCACTCTCTTTTAGATAAATATAAAGATTTCGCTCAATCCTTGTGTTGAAGGTTCTGCAATAAAAGCGGCATATACAAGGAGGGCGACAGCTGCTCCCACCGCTACAATACCAAGAATTATTCCGATTAATGCCATAGTGCCGCCTGTCTGCGTACCGCAGGACTTCTTTATTTTATATTTTGCCACAATCCCGAAAGCAATAGCAGTTGCTCCGGTTATCCACCCAAGGCAAAAATATATAAGCGGTATCGAAATAATACCAAGTACCAATGAATATTTTGCATAGAGACTGGTTTTAGGATCCTTAAATTTTTTGACTATCCCCAAACCAAAAGAAGCACCGCATCCTCCGCATGTAGCAGCATAATCCGCATTAAGAAAATTGCATTTAGGACATTTTTTCATATATAGCACCTTCCATATTATTTAAAAAGCATTTCATTTTCATAGCTTTCGCTTAAAAATGAAATGCTGAAAAAAGCAAATCTATATAGCTATTTTAAATCATTTGTAATAGTTTTATTATATATCAAACTCATAGACTTCTCCAGTAAGTCCTTCCATAAATCCCTGCCAGAAAAACGGAGACAACACAAGAGAAAGCAATGCCAATCCAATTCCTATAAAGCCCAAAATAATTCCTGCCAGTGCCAATCCGTCTCCTTTTTCCAACCCATTTGACTGCTTTATCTTATTTTTAGCCATAAAGCCGAATACTACGGCCAGTATTGAAGGTATAATGCCAAGACCACAGCAGCATGAAAGCAAAAAGTTTGATATTCCAAGCACCAATGATGCTATTGCAAAACCATTGGTTTTACCGTATTGCATCTCATTAACGCCGGCATATGTATTGTACTCTCCCTCATTGTTCAGCAAAGACCCGCATTGGCTGCAGGTGTCAAGAAAATCTTCATTTATCTTGCCACAGTTAGGACATAATTTCATTAACTAACCCCCTGTCTGATTTGCTCAAATATCTTAATATACATGTTAATTCTATATGAATTCCAAGCTTTTTTCAACACAAATTTTCCATAATTTTTTAGCTTAATTTTTTACAGGAAGTAATTAAAAAATAAGGAGGCTTTTCGTCTCCAAACATCTTTTAAGTTTTTTGCTTCCGATTTTTATCCGAAACACCGGCAATTTGCCATGTCTAAGGAGAACTAGAAGCATACAAAGCTTTGGATATTTCTTAAATCAACTCCAAAGTAAATCCAGCGAAAACCTGTCCATCTCCATCCTGCCGCCGATCTTCTTCCAACAAAATTCAGCCATGCCCAAAACCTTTCACCGGTATTTAACCATATAAAAACAAATCTATTGGTACATGGCCTTATAGCTCCAGGGTCAACTGCCAGCAAACCCAGTGCCTGGGTCTGCTGAGGTGTAAAGGAAGGAGGCGGCCCCGGCGGAGCACCCGCTGACGTCCCCGGCGATGCACCCGGAGTCCCGGAAGGTGGTCCAAAAGGCGGCTGAAACTGTCCAAACGGAGGCAAAAACTGCTGTCCGAATTGTTGGCGGAACTCCTCTGACGGTATCGCCCTTTCTTCTTCGCTGTGATAGTATTCGTACATATTATTCTCTCCTTTTATTTTGCTATCTCCTATTACATATTATGTAAATCGCCAGCTTTAGTTCCACAAGTCTTCGGTTTATTTCGGATAGCAAAAGGAGCATTAATTCCGGTATATAGCATTAATATTTGCCAAACTCTTCATTGTCCAGTGATATCTGAGCTTTTGGCTCAGGCTGTTTATTCTCGCTCACTTTATTTTTTGACTCATCCAAATGCGAATTCATTTTGCGTTCAAGCATATTCTCAAGCATCCGCATAACTTCAGGATTTATACTATCAAGCTTTGAGGATTGCGAAGAATTTGCCTTTAGCTTGAATCTGCTCAAAGAGTCCTTTAACATAATATTTGCCTGTTTTGAGAGTTCTTCATTTGCAGTAGCACTCTCTTCCGCTTCTACAGAATTTGCATGTATTACTTCCGCTACTTGGGATATCGCTTGATTTACCTGTGAAATTCCCAGATCCTGTTCCTTGGATGCCACAGCTATTTCTCCCGCCAACTCGGACGTTTCCGTCACACCATCAACTATTTTGTTCAGTGCATCGGCAGTATCGTGAGCTATTTTGGTTCCGGCTTCCACAGTTCTTATAGAACCTTCTATCATTTCGGTGGTCTCCCTCGCTGCTTTGGCACTCCTTTCGGCCAAGTTTCTGACCTCTTCCGCAACAACAGCAAAGCCTTTTCCGTGCTGTCCGGCTCTTGCAGCCTCTACTGCCGCGTTCAATGCAAGTATATTTGTCTGGAACGCAATATCGTCTATTACCTTGATTATTCGTGAAATATCCGATGAGGATTTATTTATATTTTGCATTGACTGAAGCATATCTTCCATATGATTTTTACCTTCAATGGCACTATTTTTTACAGTCAATGCCAGTTCATTTGCCTTGTTGGCATTTAATGCATTCTGTCTGGTCTGAGCTGATATTTGCTCCATCGATGATGTTATTTCTTCTATTGTACTTGCCTGTTCTGCTGCTCCTTGAGACAGTGACTCACTTGATGCAGCCACTTGTTTTGAGCTTGCTGCCACCTTCTCGGCTGCTGCCGTTACCTCCCAGAGTATCTGATTAATATTGTCGATGGTCATATTCAAATTATCTTTTATTATTGCATTTTCTCCTTTGTAATCTCCTGTTACGGCAACATTTAAATTACCCTTTGCCACTTCCTGCAAAACAAGTGAAGCTTCCCTTATAGGTGCTATGACAGCATCAAGGGTCTTGTTTATGCCCTTTAACAGCTCCTTCCATCCTCCGTTAAATGCTTCCTCGTTGCCCCGTACGCCAAGTTTACCTTCCTCAACTGCCATGGTTATCGAATCAATTTCATTTTTTAACTGCTTCAAGTTTGACACCATCACATTGAAGGCACCTGTCAAATCACCGGCACTTTTTCCGTCTTCTTGCAAGATTTTCTCTTGCGACAAATCTCCCTGTGCTATTCTTTCTGCCATTTGAGCAATATCTTTCAGGTTTTGCTGCATTTTATGGAACGCCCTCGATAGGTTCCCCACCTCGTCCTGAGTTTTAATTATGTTTATTTCTGCCGAAAGATTGTCTTCCGCTATTTGCTCGGCTACATTTGTAAGCTCTTTAATCGGCCCTACAATGTTCCTGGTAATAAAGAAAATAACAACCAACAGTACTCCCAATGCCGCAATTCCTAAAATCAGTGACGAATTTCTGATCATGTTGGCTTTTTCCATAACTTCACTCATTGGAGCTGTTATAACAAAAGACCAGGGAGTCGTTGTATTTCCGAAGTTTATCGGAACATAAACCTTATAAACCTCTTCCTGCAATATTTCGCAAAACTCTGTGGTTGTATATACTTGGCCGTTTTTTATTGCAGCTTTGGCCTTCTCGTCAGTTATTGGCGTGAAAATGTTATCTTCCTTCATATCTGCAACGTATACACCGTCATTGGAAATAAGCGATGCATACCCTCTTTCATACGGTTTTATTTTTACAACCTTGTCCTGGAAAGTGTTTAAGAGAACATCCACCCCTGCAACCCCTACAAATTGACCGTTGTATTTAATAGGAACAACAATACTTGACATTGGGGAATATTCACCATCTACCGGGTACAGGTATGGATTGGTAACAGTTTCCTGGCCGGTTTGCTTCGGAAGGTTGTAGAAATCTCCCGTCTCATAGTCAACTATCGCCACTTGCTGTATTTTGCCGGTGTCCCTGTTCCAAAGAGGTAAAAACCTTCCGGTTTCATCGTATCCCGGCATACCGGCATACTCTGAATCCTTTCCGTCAAGGGCATTGGGCTCCCATAATGTCCATACCCCATTAAAACTTTGATCCTTCTCCAATACATTTCTTAATATACTGTTCATTACATTTCTATCTGGAACACTCGAGGCTCTCATTGCCTCAAAAGTTTCGGCCAAAGTTCTGGCAGTGTCAAGAGGTTTTTCTATCTCGGCTTTTACTTCATTGCCGTATCTGTAAGCCATTTCTTCAACTTTGTCAAATCCCTCTTCTTTTGCCATATTGCTTGATAATACATAACTGATAATAATTGTTGCTGACAAAGCCACAGCTGTAACCGCACCGATAAGCACCATCATTTTGGTTGTTAAATTCATTTTGCTAATCAATATAACTCCCTCCCTGGATTCTTATTTTCTTTTTTGATTTGCTCATTTTGTCTTAGGACTCTAATTGTCTTTGTATTTTGTATACAATTTAATCCATCAGTGTGCTACTCTCTCAAGCACATTTTCCAGAGCATTATTGGTTAGCAACTTCTCACAATCTACCAACAGTTTTATCCCGTTTTCTGTCCTCCCTATTCCGTTTATGTACTTTTGCTTCCTTTCGTCGTTTATTTCAGGTGGAGGAACTATGTTCTCCCCAGATATTTGCATAACTTCCGCGACTGCATCAACAATGAGACCAATAGGAACTCCTCTGACGTCGAGCACAATAGTGCAGGTTCTATCATTGTATTCCTTTTCCTTAAGGCCCAACATCAATCTTACATCAATAACCGGTATTACCTTGCCCCTTAAATTAATTATTCCTTTAACATATTCCTGCATTTCTGGAACTTCAATTATTTTCTGAATACCAACTATTTCCGTTACATACTTGATTGCTATGCCGTATTCTTCGTTGCCAATCAAAAACGTAAGATACATATCTTTCTGCGTATCTTCGTTAAGATCCAAAACTTCACTTTGAATATCTGGCATTTTCAACCATCTCCTTTGAAATTAGTCGCCGGAATTGTTTTACAACCGACAATATTTTACAGAGCGTTCAATAAGCAGCTTAAATCTGCCAAATTAAGACAAAGACATATTTTGCATATGATTACTGTCATACTTTAGAGTCCTAGACATTTATTACATTGGTAAATATCGTATTATTTTATAAATTTCTTAATATCAATAGTTGATTTTTTTTAATATTATGTATATAATCCTGAATTTTGCAGTTAGAAGAGGGAAAAAGAGCCCATAACCACGCTAAAAT
>NZ_DAORXT010000024.1:0-33148 GCF_035371925.1 Acetivibrio sp.
GTTATACAGGTAATATAATGTAATTATATTTATAAAAGTCTAAACTATATAGTTTATCGGGAGAGGATGGGTTTGTAATGGTTGGAGTAGAAATTGATATGATTGTGGCAGACAGTTTGAAAGCGTTGGAATTGTATGAAAAAATATTTGATATTGAGCGGGTTGAGGTGTCCAATCTTCCTAAAGGTGAAAATGAAGTTGTTTTTACTTTGTATGGAGTACGCTTTCACATGCTGGATGAAAATCTGAAATTCGGTCTAAAAGCACCGGACCCTGATAAACCCAATACAATCTGGTTTAACATAGCTGTACCTGACATTAAGGAAACATTTGAAAAGGCGGTAAATGCGGGTTGTACACAGATACAGCCGGTGACCGAAATGCCTGATTACGGGTTGTCAAATGCCATATTTTTCGACCCCTTCGGCTATCAGTGGATGCTGCACCAAATACATAGGGAAGTAAGTCATGAAGAACGCATTCGGCTTTGGGAGGCTAAAAAAGAGAAATAAAAAATACGGATAAAACCTTTTGAAATCAAAAGTATGTATGCAGCATAAGCAGGAGGAATAAATTTAAAATATTCTCCTGCTTAATTTATACAGAAAAGGTGATAACGTGACTAAAATATAGTATTATATTTATATGTAAAAATTCAAAATAGGCTTGGAGTGGAAATTAAGCTGTTGATTAGCGGAGAATATTACCGGAAAATTAGCGATAATCCCGATGATGGATATTAGAATAAGCAAATCAAAATTTATGCAGAAGCATCTTAATTTGTTTACTTTTCATATTTAAAAGAGGAATTTTGCATTTGTTTATAGAATAATTTTATAAGGCACGGAGTAATTAACTACAAAATATTGCATAAGGAGTTATTTGGAGTATGAGAGAGAGCAATCTAAATATGATTAAAGTAGTATTTCCGGATAATAGTGAAAGAGAAGTGTTTGAAGGAATATCTTTGCAGGAATTGGGCGAAAGCTGCAAAAATGAATATAAATCGACTATTGTGGCAGCAAAGGTGAACAACGATATAAAGGAATTAAGCTATCGTCTTAATGACAACTGCCGGGTGGAGTTTATCGACCTTACGTATGAAGACGGAATGAGGATATATAAAAGGAGTCTCAGCTTTATTCTCATTAAGGCTGTAAATGATCTTTTCCCCGATAGAAAGGTTGTGATATGCCATTCCATCAGCAAGGGGATTTACTGTGAGGTTAAAGGCGATACGCCTCTTACTGCTGAAGAAGTAGACATGATAAAAAAGAGAATGATGGAACTTGTCAACATGAAGCTTCCTTTCATAAAGAAAATAATGTCCCTTGATGAGGCGCGGGAGGTCTTCAGGAAAATCGGAAGAATGGACAGGTTCCGTTTCATAGAGCACAGAAAAAAGCCCTATGTAACTATATACGAATGCGATGGCTTTCAAGACTATTTTTACGGATATATGGTGCCTCATACGGGTTATTTGGATAAATTCGATTTAAAATACTATCATCCGGGCTTGATATTGATGAGTCCGGAGAAAACAAAACCGGACGCAATACCGGAGTTTAAAGAGCAGAAGAAGCTTTTCAGCATCTTTTCTGAATACAAGAAATGGGGAAAAATACTTGGAGTTGAAGATGTAGGGGCACTGAATGATATTGTCAAGGAAGGCAAAATAAATGAGCTTATTAGAGTTGCGGAAGCCTTGCATGAGAAGAAAATTGCACAGATTGTGGATATGATAGCCTTTAATGAGCATAAGAAAAAAGTTGTTTTGATTGCCGGCCCGTCGTCATCTGGAAAAACCACCTTTGCCCATAGGCTTTCAATACAGCTTAGGGTAAACGGTCTGAGGCCTGTAACCATATCCCTGGATGATTATTTTGTCGACAGGGACCTTACTCCAAAGGATGAAAATGGGGAATATGACTTTGAGGCCATTGAGGCTATTGATATCAAGCTCTTTAACCAACACCTTGCGGAGCTCACAGCAGGAAACGAAGTGGATGTTCCGATTTTCAATTTTCCAAAAGGATGCAGGGAAAGCTTTTGCAGAAAACTTAAAATTGATGAAGACCAGATAATTATAATTGAAGGCATACACGGGCTCAATGAGAAGCTTACAGCATCAATTCCAAAGGAGAGCAAATTCAAGATATATGTAAGCGCTCTTACATCAATGAATATTGATGAACACAATCGTATACCTACTACGGATACAAGAATCATTAGACGAATCGTGAGGGACTTCCAATTCAGAGGCTGCAGTGCGGCAGACACTATAAAGCGTTGGCCTTCGGTAAGAAGGGGTGAGGAAAGAAATATTTTCCCATTCCAGGAAGAGGCGAATGTAATGTTCAATTCGGTGCTTATGTTTGAGCTGGGAGTCTTAAAGACGTATGCCGAACCGCTGCTCATGGAAATAGATTCTTCTGAGCCGGAATACTCCGAGGCAAGAAGACTTATAGAGTTTTTGAGCAATTTCTTGTCTATAGACACGAAAGAGATTCCTGCCAACTCAATAATACGGGAGTTTATCGGTGGAAGTTGCTTTTATCACTAATAATATAACTGTGCAAAACTATTAATGGTTTTTGGTCGATATAAAATGTAAAGGTTAAGGTGTGTGTATGAAGGCTAGAGAAATTTTGAAAATTTTAAATGCTGAGCTTTTAACGGGAGAAGAAAATCTTGATATGGAATTTAAAGCAGCCTGCGGCTCGGACCTGATGAGCGATGTTATGGCTTATGTCAAAGAAAATGTGGTTTTATTGACGGGACTTGTCAACCCTCAAGTGGTTAGGACTGCAGAAATGATGGATATAAAGCTGATAGTTTTCATCAGGGGAAAAAGGCCTGAAGATAAAATTATAGAAATGGCAAAAGAAAAAGGCATAGCCGTCATGACCACAAATGACCCAATGTTTATCGCGTGCGGAAAGTTGTATAGTGCAGGTATAACAGAAAGAGGTGTTTGGGATTGAGTGATGGTATAATAAGGAAAAGCTTTGTTATACCTGCAAACGATTTTACAGTTGCCGGAGAAGCATCAAGCAGCGTCAAGAAAATGCTTATACAGCTTGGTGCAGATCCGCATAAAATAAAAAAAACAGCCATATCCATGTACGAGGCCGAGTTAAATGCTGTCATTCACGCCAATGGCGGAGTGGCGGAAGTTGAAATTGACAGGCACAAAGTCTTTATACGAATTAAGGATGAAGGCCCGGGAATACCTGATTTGGAGCTGGCTATGCAGGAAGGATATACTACCGCTCCGGATAGCATCCGTGAGATGGGATTCGGTGCCGGAATGGGACTACCCAATATGAAAAGATATGCTGACAAGCTTGAAATAGCAACGGAGGTAGGAAAAGGAACTGTTGTTGAGATTACCGTGTTTTTAACGGATAATGAGAAAGAGGACCATTAACGTGTTTGGGGGGATAACATGAGTCCGTACTTCCACTCGGTTACTCTTGATGAGGCCAAATGCAAAGGTTGTACCAACTGTATAAAAAGATGCCCCACAGAAGCAATCAGGGTAAGAAAGAGCAAAGCCAGAATCATAAATGAAAGGTGTATAGATTGTGGTGAGTGTATAAGGGTTTGCCCTTATCATGCAAAAAAGGCTATTACCGACCCTGTTTCCATTATAAATGACTATAAATACAAGGTTGCCATACCTGCTCCTACCCTATACGGGCAGCTAAAGTCTGCGTCGTCGAGGGACCATATCCTCACAGCGCTTAAAATGTGCGGCTTTGACGACGTTTTTGAAGTAGCAAGGGCGGCTGAGATTATTACCAACGAGACAAAAAAGATACTTGCCGAACAAAAAGTTCAAAAGCCTCTCATATCTTCTGCATGTCCCGCTGTAGTAAGACTTATACAGGTGAGATTTCCAAATCTTATCGATAATATATTAAAACTAAAGTCTCCAATGGAGGTTGCGGCAAAGATTGCAAAGGACGAAATATCGAAAGACAAGAAAATTCGCCAGGAAGATATCGGCGTATTTTTTATTACTCCTTGTGCCGCAAAAGTGACCAGCATAAAAGCTCCTTTAGACAAGCAAAAATCCTTTGTGGACGGAGCGATTTCAATTGCGGATATTTACTTAAGAATACTTTCCTGCTTGGGTAAAATTGATAAAGTTGAGAAGCTTTCAAGGGCCGGTTTTGTGGGTGTTCGATGGGCAAATTCCGGAGGAGAGAGTATGGCCCTTGGAACGGACAAATTTCTTGCAGTTGACGGCATACACAATGTAATTACGATTCTTGAGGAAATAGAGGACGAAAAGCTGGAGGACATAGATTTTGTCGAGGCTTTGGCGTGCCAAGGCGGTTGCCTTGGAGGTCCTCTTGCTGTGGAAAATATGTATGTTGCAAGAGCAATAATTAAGAAGTTTATTGACGAAGCAAAGGAAAAGGGATTAGAAACGACTTCAAACCAAGACTACCATTATGATATTGTGTGGACGGGAGAAGTTGAGTACAGACCAATACTAAAGCTGGACAAGGATTTTGATATAGCAATGAAGAAACTGGAGACCCTCCATGTCATAAACAACGGACTGCCCGGTTTGGATTGCGGTGCGTGCGGTGCTCCAAGCTGCAGGTCCCTTGCTGAAGACATAGTAAGGGGCAATGCCAATGAGACGGATTGCATATTTAAACTAAGGGAAAAAGTCAGGAGCCTTGCAATTGAGATGATGGAGCTGGAAGCAAAGATGCCTCCTGTGTTGGATAAAGATGAAACTTCGGAAATCAAATCAAAGAAAAGGGGAGATACTTGATGAAGGTTAGGGAGTTTGCCGAGCAATTGAATATGGAAATATTGACCGGGGAAAAAGGTCTGGAAAAAGAAATAAAGGGTATGTATATCTGCGACCTTTTAAGCTGGGTGATGTCCCACGCTGCAAAAGGAGATGCATGGATTACAGTGCATACTCATGTCAATATTGTGGCAGTTGCTCTAATGGTTGATATACCGTGTATCATTATTCCCGAGGGGATCGAAGTGGAGGAGGCAACCATAAAGAAAGCTTCCGAAGAGGATATTGCCATATTGAGAACATCCAAAACCTCTTATCAAATAGCATGTGAAGCAGGAAAACTGTTATGATAGTGTATACGGATTTGCATATTCATTCTGCATTATCCCCCTGCTCGGATAATGAAATGACACCCAACAATATTGTTAACATGTCATTCCTCAAACAGCTTGACATAATTGCAGTGACCGACCACAATTCGGCGGAGAACTGCGTTGCAGTGGTTGAGTGTGCAAAAAAAAGGGGAATTGTTGCAGTTCCCGGCATGGAGCTTGAGACGAGGGAAGAGGTTCACCTCATATGCCTTTTTCCGGGTATTGATGAGGCTCTTAGCATGCAGGAAATAGTGTATAATGCGCTTCCGGATTTAAAAAACCGGCCGGATATATTTGGAGAGCAGCTTGTTATGGATGCCGAAGATAACGTTTTAAGGCATTTAGACAGACTTCTTTTGACTGCATCGAGCCTTAGCGTTGACGATGTGTTCACCCATGTCGGAACGCTGGGAGGTGTTGTAATTCCTGCCCATGTGGACCGCGATTCTTATAGCATTATCTCAAATCTTGGAGTTGTTCCCGACATTCCTGAAATAAAATATCTGGAAATTTCCAAACAGTGCGACAAATCAAAATACCTTGACCCAAATTCCCATCTTCGCAAATTTAATTTTATCAGGTCTTCCGATGCCCACTCCTTAGGGGATATATTGGAGAGAGAGAACTTCTTAGAGCTTGAGGAAGTAAGTATTGAGTGCCTTATTGAGACACTAAAAAAATGACAATGTGTTAATGCCATATATTGTATTTGACGCTTTATAAGGATACTGTATACAATTCGACATTACCTTTTCTGTCTTTTAAATTTCCCAGAATCCTTGATAATAAAAGCATTTAAACTCTCATGAGAACAATAAATGTAATACTAAAAGTATTGAATAATGTGTAAATATCTGATATAATTAAAGCGATATTGTTAAATTGTTAACATGCATTTTGAAAGTGAAATCAAACGTCTGGTTAGGGGGTTATTAAAGAAATGAGCGCAAATGGTTGCTGCTGCTGCGGCGGAGTAGATTCTAGAGATCAAAAGCTGCAGGAAATAATCGAGAAATACAAGAATACAAGAGGAGCCCTTGTTCCTGTACTTCATGAAGCACAGGAAGTATACGGCTATCTGCCTCTGGAGGTACAGAAAAAGATAGCTGAAGGACTTAACGTACCATTGTCAGAGGTTTACGGAGTTGTAACATTCTATACCCAGTTTTCCTTGAATCCAAAAGGAAAATATAAAATCCAGATTTGTATGGGTACTGCATGTTATGTAAAAGGTTCCGGAGCCATTTTGGAAAAGTTCAAAGAAAAGCTGGAGATTGATGTGGGAGGATGCACCAGTGACGGGAAATTCTCTCTGGAAGCTTGCAGATGCATAGGAGCTTGCGGACTGGCGCCGGTAATAATGATTAATGACGATGTATACGGCAGACTTGTACCGGATGACGTAGAAGGAATACTTGAAAAGTATAAGGAATAATGAGGGACTTATCTTTACATTTGATGGATATAATTCAGAACTCAATAACTGCCAAGGCGACTAGAATTAGCATTCTAATATGCGGGGACAGAGAGTCGGATCTTTTGGAGATTGAAGTAAAGGACAACGGTATAGGGATGGAAAACGACTTTCTGAAAGATGTTACCAATCCTTTTACCACTACAAGGGACACAAGGAAAGTAGGCCTTGGGATACCGCTTTTGGAAGCTTCTGCAAAGATGGCTTCCGGGGGACTTGAAATTACTTCGAAAAAGTTTATTGGTACTACGGTAAAAGCAAGCTTCAAGATATCGCATATTGACCGGCTCCCGTTGGGAGATTTGGCTCAGACTATGGAAAGCCTTATTATTGCAAGGCCTGATATTGAATATGATCTTACCCTTGACAATAAAAAGGAAAGGTTTAATTTCAACTCCTCTGATATAAAGAGGAGACTCGGAGAGGTTCCGATAACTCATTTTGAAGTGATAAAGTGGATTGGCGAATATGTAAATGATGGTGTAAAGACTATTTTTGGAGGGATATTAGATGAAATCCTTAGCTGAATTAGAAGAAATAAGAAAAAGAACTCTTGATCAAATAAATTTAAGGACTAACAATCAGGATATCAGAGTTGTTGTAGGTATGGCTACATGCGGTATTGCTGCAGGAGCAAGACCGGTTATGAATGCGTTTGTTGAAGAGCTCAATAAGAGGAATTTAAGCAATGTAGCGGTTACAATGACCGGATGCATCGGCATGTGCAAACTTGAACCTATTGTTGAGGTAATTGACAAAGACGGCAGCAAAGTCACATATGTTAAGATGACTGCTGAGAAGGCTGCCCGTGTTGTTGTGGAGCACATAGTGAACGGAAGGGTTTGCACTGAATATACCATTGCGGAGGCAGATAAATAGTTACTTTTTATTTTTGTTAAGGAGGGTTATAAATGCAATTATATAGAGCACATGTTCTGGTTTGTGGTGGTACGGGCTGTACTTCATCAAACTCCAACAAAATAATCACCGAGTTGGAAGCACAGATTGCCGAAAACGGAATACAGAACGAAGTAAAAGTTGTAAGGACCGGATGTTTTGGACTTTGTGCGGAAGGCCCGATTATTGTGGTTTATCCTGAAGGTTCAATGTATACAATGGTCAAAGTTGAAGATGTAAAGGAAATAGTTGAGGAGCATCTTGTAAAGGGAAGGATTGTAAAAAGACTTCTTCCCGGCGCAAGTAACAAGGACCAAAATGTTTCAGCCGATAGCAACGACTTTTTTGCAAAACAGCACAGAATTGCTTTAAGAAACTGTGGTGTTATAAACCCTGAGAATATTGACGAGTATATTGCTTTTGACGGATACAAGGCATTGGGAAAAGTATTGACTGAAATGACTCCCCAAGAAGTTGTTGATGTTATTAAAAAATCCGGCTTGAGAGGAAGAGGGGGCGGAGGCTTCCCAACAGGACTTAAGTGGGAGTTTGCCATGAAGCAGGAGGCAGACCAGAAATATGTTTGCTGTAATGCCGACGAGGGAGACCCCGGTGCATTTATGGACAGAAGTGTTCTTGAAGGAGACCCTCATTCTGTAATTGAAGCTATGGCGATTGCAGGTTATGCCATAGGCGCAAATCAAGGTTATGTTTATGTAAGAGCCGAATACCCGATTGCCGTTAAGAGACTTGGCATTGCCATACAGCAGGCAAAAGACTATGGTATTCTCGGCAAAAACATATTTGGAACAGACTTTAGCTTTGACCTTGAGATAAGACTTGGTGCCGGAGCTTTCGTATGCGGTGAGGAAACTGCTCTTATGACATCTATTGAAGGACACAGAGGAGAGCCAAGACCAAGACCGCCATTCCCGGCTGTGAAAGGTTTGTGGCAAAAGCCGACCATATTGAACAATGTTGAGACCTATGCAAACATCCCGCAGATTATTCTAAAAGGTCCCGAATGGTTTGCAAGCATTGGTACTGAAAAGAGCAAAGGTACCAAGGTATTTGCGGTGGGAGGTAAAATCAATAACACCGGTTTGGTTGAAATTCCTATGGGTACAACCTTAAGAGAGGTTATCTATGATATCGGAGGAGGAATACCAAACGGCAAGAAGTTTAAAGCTGCGCAGACAGGAGGTCCTTCCGGAGGATGTATTCCTGCAAGCCATATTGATACACCGATTGACTATGATTCATTAATCCAATTAGGTTCAATGATGGGGTCCGGTGGACTTATAATCATGGACGAAGATACTTGTATGGTTGATATTGCAAAGTTCTTCCTTGAATTTACCGTTGACGAGTCATGCGGTAAGTGTCCGCCTTGCCGTATAGGAACGAAGAGAATGTATGAAATCCTTGAAAGAATTACTGAAGGTAAAGGAGAAGAGGGAGATATTGAAAAGCTGGAGATCCTGGCAAAGAATATAAAGGCATCGGCTCTGTGCGGATTGGGTCAGACAGCTCCAAATCCTATTCTCAGCACATTAAGATATTTCAGGGACGAATATATTGAACACGTTAGGGATAAGAAGTGTACTGCAGGAGTTTGTAAGTCATTGATGCACTTTGAAATAGAGGCGGAAAAATGTAAGAGCTGCGGAATATGTGCAAAACAATGTCCTGTAAAGGCAATAAGCGGTGAAAAGAAGGTTCCGTACGTTATAGATCAAAACAAATGTATCAAGTGTGGCGTTTGTATGGAGAAATGTCCGTTTAAGGCCATTTCTAAAAAAGCCTAAGGGAAGGAGATGTTAAGAAATGCAAATGGTAAATATCACTATAGATAATTGCAAGTTACAGGTACCGGCCAATTATACCGTGCTGGAAGCTGCAAGACAGGCTAATATAGACATACCTACGCTTTGCTTCCTCAAGGATATAAATGAAGTGGGTGCCTGCCGTATGTGCGTTGTGGAAGTAAAGGGTGCCAGAAGCCTTCAGGCTGCCTGTGTATATCCGGTGTCCGAAGGACTTGAAATATACACTCAGACACCTGCGGTGAGAGAAGCCAGAAAAGTTACTTTAGAGCTTATTCTGTCAAACCATGAAAAGAAATGCTTGACTTGTGTGAGAAGCGAAAATTGTGAATTGCAGAGATTGGCAAAAGATTTGAATGTTAAAGATATCAGATTTGAAGGTGAATCGAGCAATTTACCGATAGACGATCTTTCTCCTTCTATTGTAAGGGATCCGAACAAGTGCGTTCTGTGCAGACGTTGCGTCAGCATGTGTAAAAATGTTCAGACTGTTGGAGCTATTGAAGTTACCGAGAGAGGATTCCGCACTACCGTATCAACAGCCTTTAACAAACCTCTTAGTGAAGTACCCTGCGTAAACTGCGGACAGTGTATCAATGTATGTCCTGTGGGTGCATTGAGGGAAAAGGATGATGTCGACAAGGTTTGGGATGCTCTTGCAAATCCGGAGCTTCATGTATTGGTTCAGACAGCTCCTGCAGTCAGGGTTGCATTGGGAGAAGAGTTTGGAATGCCTATCGGTTCAAGAGTAACCGGCAAAATGGTATCGGCATTAAGCAGACTGGGCTTTGACAAAGTATTTGATACCGATACTGCTGCTGACCTCACAATAATGGAGGAAGGTACCGAGCTATTAAACAGGATCAAAAACGGAGGAAAGCTTCCTTTGATAACATCCTGCAGCCCGGGATGGATAAAGTTCTGCGAGCATAATTATCCTGAGTTTTTAGATAATCTGTCCAGCTGTAAATCACCTCAAGAAATGTTTGGGGCAGTTTTGAAATCATATTATGCAGAGAAAAACGGAATTGACCCTTCAAAGGTATTTGTTGTATCGGTAATGCCATGTACAGCAAAGAAGTTTGAAGCTCAAAGACCGGAGCTCTCTTCAACAGGTTATCCTGATGTGGATGTTGTTCTTACCACAAGGGAGCTGGCAAGAATGATAAAAGAAGCGGGTATTGACTTTAAATCCCTTCCGGATAAGCAATTTGACGATCCTATGGGTGAGGCATCCGGAGCAGGCGTTATCTTTGGAGCTACCGGAGGAGTTATGGAAGCAGCCATCAGAACTGTCAGTGAAGTATTGAGCGGCAAACCTGCAGACAATATAGAGTATACTGAGGTAAGGGGTCTTGAGGGCATAAAAGAGGCTTCCATAGAGCTTGAAGGCATTACTCTTAAAGCTGCTGTTGCTCACGGTTTGGGTAATGCAAGAAAGCTTCTTGACAAAATAAAGGCTGGAGAGGCAGATTATCATTTTATTGAGATAATGGCATGCCCCGGAGGTTGCGTAAACGGCGGAGGACAGCCTATACAGCCATCAGTGGTAAGAAGCTGGACAGATTTGAGAAGTGAGAGGGCAAAAGCAATTTACGATGAGGATAAGGCTCTGCCCATAAGAAAATCCCATGAAAATCCAAAGGTAAAGATGCTGTATGATGAATACTTTGGAGAGCCGGGAGGTCACAAGGCTCATGAGCTTCTGCATACTCATTATGCGAAGAGAGAAAACTATCCTGTTGAATAATAAATCAAACACAAAAAAACTATTCTGTCGAATAGGTTAAATAAATGATATAATTAGGTCAGGCACATAATGCCTGACCTTTTTGCAAAATGCTTTTATCGAACGGTTGTGAGTTGATTTTCCGGTGGAGGTATATTGGTTTGGACATAGAGATAAACAGGAAGCTGAAAGAAATATACAATCTTATGTATGAAAGAAACGGCTCTCAAAACTGGTGGCCCGCTGATACCCAGTTTGAGGTTGTAGTTGGGGCGTTATTAGCCCAATTTGTTTCATGGAAAAATGTCGAAACTGCAATTCAAAATCTTGAAAGGGAGAATTTACTCAGTATAGAAGGAATCTGCAATGCAGAAACTGAAAAGCTGGAGGAGCTTGTAAGGTCCACAAGGTTTTATAAACAGAAAGCGCGAAAATTAAAAGAATTCTGTGGATATGTCAAAGAAAAATACAATGCTGATTTGGATAATTTCTTTGATAAGGATATCTACGAGCTAAGAGATGAGCTGCTTTCGTTATATGGTATAGGGGAGGAAACGGCGGACAGCATTATCCTGTATGCTGCCGAAAAGCCCATATTTGTTGTGGATGCTTATACCCGAAGGGTTTTTGGAAGGCTTGGCTATTTTAAAGAGGACATTACTTACGGTCAAATGCAGAAGTTCTTTATGGATAATTTGGAGCATGATACAAAGCTGTTTAACGATTTCCATGCCCAAATAGTCGGAGTGGGAAACAAGCACTGCAATGGAAAAAAAACGGACTGTAAAACGTGTCCTTTAGAAAGCATATGCAAAAAATGCGGTGCTGGTTTATGAAATAGTGTGATTGATTTTAAAATTCGAGGTAAAGATAAAACTAATATAAATTGATATAAAAGAGGTAGAACAATGGCAAAACAACTGTGGAAACCATCAACTATATTAAATCCGGTTCCGGCGGTTATGGTAAGTTGTTGCGACAGGGAAGGAAAGCCCAATATAATTACTATCGCCTGGGCCGGGACAATTAATTCGAAACCTCCTATGGTTTCAATATCCATAAGGAAAGAGCGGTATTCGTATAATTTAATTAAGGAAAAAGGACAGTTTGTAATAAACCTTACCACCAGAAAACTGGCTTTTGCTGCTGACTTTTGCGGTGTGAAGTCCGGCAGGGACGTTGATAAGTTTGAAGCCATGAAGTTGACTTGCGAAAAGGCTTCTGTGGTGGATGTGCCAATGATAAAGGAGAGCCCTGTGAATATTGAGTGCACAGTGAAAGATATAATTGAGTTGGGCTCTCACGATATGTTTATTGCAGAGATTGAAGCCATAAATGTGGATGAATCCATTATTGATAAAAACGGAAGGCTTTGCATGGAAAAAGCAGACCTTATATGTTATTCCCATGGGGAGTACTGGTCTTTGGAAAAATCATTAGGGTATTTTGGGTATTCGATAACTAAAAAGAAGAAGGTTTTGAGAAGAAGGACAAGTAATAAAAAAGGCAGATAGGGTAAAAACCTTGTCTGCCTTTTTTAAATATCTTTAATTCGTTAATTGGATTTCTTATTATTTTCTTGCAACTCCGGTCTTTCTTGCAGCCTCAGCAACTGCTGCAGCTACTGTCTTTCCAACTCTCGGATCGAATGGGAGCGGAAGAATGAAATCAGGATTAAGCTCTTCATCACTTACTAATGAAGCTATTGCTTTTGCAGCAGCTATCTTCATTTCGTCATTGATGTCACTTGCTCTTACGTCAAGCGCACCTCTGAATATTCCAGGGAATGCAAGAACGTTGTTTATCTGGTTCGGGAAGTCGGACCTTCCTGTACCTATTACTTTTGCTCCTGCTTCTCTTGCTTCGTCAGGCATTATTTCAGGAGTCGGATTTGACATTGCGAATATGATCGGATCCTTAGCCATGGATCTTACCATATCCTTTGTAACTGTTCCCGGAACAGAAAGTCCGATGAACACGTCAGCACCTTTAATTACGTCTTCAAGAGTACCTTTCTTTTTCTCGAGGTTTGAGATTTTAGCCATAAGAGCTTTTTCACCGTTCAAATTATCTCTGCCCTCATAAATTGCACCTTTAGTGTCGCAGAGGATAACCTTCTTAAGACCCATGCTCATAAGGAGTCTTGTTACAGCTATACCTGCAGCACCTGAACCGTTTACAACAACTTCTATTTCTTCGATTTTCTTATCAACAAGCTTTAATGCGTTGATCATTGCAGCAACAGTAACGATAGCTGTACCGTGCTGGTCATCGTGGAAAATCGGAATATCACATTCTTCTTTGAGTCTTCTTTCGATTTCAAAGCATCTTGGAGCAGATATATCTTCGAGGTTTATACCTCCGAAGCTTCCGGAAATAAGCTTAACTGTGTTTACAATTTCATCTACATCTTTTGATTTGATGCAGAGAGGGAATGCGTCTACATCACCGAATTTCTTGAAGAGTACGCATTTACCTTCCATAACAGGCATTCCAGCCTCAGGACCTATGTCGCCGAGACCTAATACTGCTGTACCGTCAGTGATAACTGCTACAAGATTCCAGCGTCTTGTATATTCATAGGAAAGATTAACGTCTTTTTGAATTGCAAGACATGGTTCTGCTACACCAGGTGTATAAGCAAGGGACAAATCCTGTTTGCTGTCAACTGGAACTTTGTGTATAACTTCAATTTTGCCTTTCCATTCGCCGTGAAGCCTTAATGATTCCTTTCTGTAATCCATTTAATTTCTACCTCCAAATTATATTATTTAAATATCTGCGGATATTCATGCACAATTATAAATTCTTAACTTCGTTCAATACTGATTTAACCTGATTCGCTGAATATCTTAAAGCTTCTTCTTCTTCAGGAGTCAGATTAAAGTGGAGAACTTCCTGAACACCTTCGGAGTTAACGATGGATGGAAGGCTGATTACAACGTCTTCTATTCCATACATACCGTTTATAACGGTTCCTACTGTTCTTATTGTATTCTGGTTCTTAAGAAGTGTTTCAACTATTGTGTTAATGGATACGGCAATACCGTAGTATGTTGCACCTTTGTTCTTAATGATAGTTGCTCCGGCTGTCTTAACATCTTCGGCAATTTTCTTCTTGTCTTCTTCTGCGAAGTCGTATTTTGGATCTTTGATATATTCGTTGATGTTTTTGCCAGCAACGTGTGTACAACTCCACAACGGAAGCTGTGAATCGCCGTGTTCACCTATTATGTAACCGTGAACATTCTTTGCGTCAACACCCAATCTTTCACTTAACAAGTATCTGAATCTGATACTGTCAAGTACAGTACCTGAGCTTATAACTTTTCCGACAGGAAGACCGGACCACTTTTGAATCATATAAGTAATAATGTCAACAGGGTTGGATACTACAAGTATTACACCGTGGTTGTAATGTTTCATAATGTTTTGAGTCATTTCTTTGGCAATTAAAACGTTTTTCTTTGCAAGATCGAGTCTTGTTTCACCGGGTTTTCTGTTTGCTCCGGCTGTAACTACAATAACATCGCAGTCTTTGATGTCGGAATAGTCACCGGCATATAAAGACATTTGTCCCATAAAAGGAAGACCGTGGTTGATATCCATAGCCTCACCGATAGCTTTTTCCTTGAAAACGTCGATAAGAACCAATTCATTTGCTGTTTGCTGCAAAGCCATTGTGAAGGCTGCAGATGCACCCACAAAACCAGTACCTATGATTGCAACTTTTGACTTACTTTTTACCATTTGCATACCATTCCTTTCAATTGCCCAATATATTTAACGAATTAGTTCGTTTGTTGATTGGAGCTTATTTAAATTTAAACTGTGGATTAGGCCCACAGGTATTATCATTAAACATACATGTGTTTAACGAGGTTTAGTGAAAATTTGCAACTTAAAGCTAAAAAAGTTGTAAGCAATGAATCTATGTAACAAATTTTCCCCCATTTTAATCAATCTTATTAAACACATTGATAACATTTTAACATTATTTTATACCTGCGTCCATAACCGAAAAAGGGAAATCATTTACTTTATAAAATGAAATTTTGAAGTTATCAAGAAATTATGACCGTTTTCTCCGCGGGATGCAAGTTTTCGCGATATTTCATGCATTTATATCTTTTTTTAT
Source organism: Acetivibrio sp. (assembly GCF_035371925.1). Lineage (NCBI taxonomy): Bacteria > Bacillati > Bacillota > Clostridia > Acetivibrionales > Acetivibrionaceae > Acetivibrio > Acetivibrio sp. Next base: position 15,213 of record NZ_DAORXT010000024.1, read on the forward strand.
GAAAACTATCCCTCTGATTTGCCATTAATCCGGAAGACTCGATTGGACTTTTGCGTAGATTCCATCTATAATAATAATATATGAAAAAATTGTCCTAAGACGGAAATGGGGAGGTGCTCCATAAATGGTTAAATATTTAAAGAGGCAGGAGGAACTGGTGAAGGAAGCTCTGTCCGGAAGTAGCTTTTCCGACTGGGAGGATTTGAGGAGCTACCATAAAACACAAATTGAGTTTTTGCAGCATGAGCGGCTGGTACATCTATTAGTAACACTCTTTTTCGGCCTCTTCTTCCTAATATCTTTTCTCGCTGCAGCAGTTTCCGAAAAGCTTGAAATATTGCTTGTTTCCTTTCTTATATTAATACTTTTGATACCTTATATTGCTCATTATTATAAACTCGAGAATGGAGTTCAAAGGTTGTATGAGCTTTATAACAAAATTGACGAAAAATGCGAAAGTAAAAACAAGACCGCCTGAGCTTTACCCAGACGGTCGGCATTACTTTTATTAAATCATATTTATTTCTTTGCAAGAACCTTTTTAAGTTTTGCAAATCTCGGAAGACCATCTTCGATAGGAGGTCTTGATTCTCCCTGAATTAAAGGAAGAGCATAATCGATGAAGTCTTGTGTAAGACCTGTTCCGTCAGGTTTAATCCACTCCAATGGAACTTTTTTCTCAGTATTTGCAACTTCACTGAGATTTAAGAGCTTGATATTGCACTTGTATTCAGGACCTTCTCCTCTTTCAAAAGCAACCATGTAGTCTGTTTTTCCTTCAACAGCATATTGTACAGCTGACTGACCTGCAAGGTAAGCTTCGTTTACGTCGGTAAGGGAAGCAACGTGAGCAGCACATCTTTGGAGAAGGCTGAACTCAATACCGCGAACCTTTGCACCGGTCTTTTCCTTAACGATGTTTGCCAATGTGGAAGCAAGACCACCTAATTGTGCATGCCCGAAGGAGTCTTTTGTTTTTGCAAGGTCTGAACCGTATTCGGAAATATATTTTCCGTCTTTATCCTTTATACCTTCGGATACTGCAACAATAACTTTTCCGTTTTGCTTGTAGATTCTAGTTGTATCTTCAATGAATTTATCTATATCAAAAGGAACTTCAGGAAGATATATTAAATCAGGTCCGTTGCCTTTGTATGAAGCCAAAGCTGAAGCGGCAGTGAGCCAACCTGCATTTCTTCCCATGATTTCGAGTATTGTTATCATTCCGGTATCATATACTCTTGCATCGTGATAAACTTCCATTGTGGATGTTGCAATGTATTTTGCAGCACTTCCGTAACCCGGGCAGTGGTCAGTTCCCCAGAGGTCATTGTCTATTGTCTTCGGAACACCCATTACTCTGCACTCATAGCCAACTTTTTGCATGTATTTGCTGACTTTGTTGCAGGTATCCATTGAGTCGTTTCCGCCATTATAGAAGAAGTATCTGATATTGTATTTTTTGAATACTTCCAAAAGTCTCTTGTAATCTGTTTCATCATCATCTGCATTTTTAAGCTTGTATCTTACAGAACCTAAAGCAGAGGAAGGGGTAGTTTTTAAAAGATCCAATTCATATGAATCTTCTTTGCTCATATCAAAGAAGTTTTCTTCCAAAATACCCTTGATTCCGTGAGCTGCTCCGTAAACTGCTGTAATACAATCTTGCTTTAATGCTTCCTGGATAACACCGGCAGCACTTGCATTGATAACTGATGTTGGACCGCCGGATTGTCCGAATATGCATGCACCTTCTAAACGGCTCATATTAAAACCTCCTTAAAATATGTAAAATGTATGTGCTCTTTTATAAGTTAATTTTAAACACAACTAAATAAAAATATAACATAATTAATTTTGAAATGCAATTCTACATCAACCAAAAATATGAATTAATTTTTAATTTATCCTTGATTTTCGATTTCAATTTGGTAAAATAATTATGATAAAAACTTAACAAGAGTGCTATAATACTAATACACTATATTTAATATAAGGAGTTGAAAATATGCCATTAGTTACAAGTACCGAAATGTTTAAAAAGGCCTATGAAGGCAAATATGCTATAGGTGCGTTCAATGTAAACAACATGGAAATTATCCAGGGTATTACCGAAGCCGCAAAGGAAGTTAATGCCCCATTGATTCTTCAGGTTTCCGCAGGTGCAAGAAAGTATGCAAACCATACATACTTGGTGAAACTTGTTGAAGCTGCTATCGAAGAAACAGGACTTCCCATCTGTTTGCATCTTGACCATGGTGACAGCTTTGAGCTTTGTAAATCATGTATTGACGGTGGATTCACATCCGTTATGATTGACGGTTCACATTTACCTTTTGAAGAAAATGTAAAGCTTACAAAGCAAGTTGTTGACTACGCACATTCAAAGGGTGTTGTTGTTGAAGGAGAGTTGGGAAGACTTGCAGGTATAGAAGATGATGTTAATGTGTCTGAAGCAGATGCAGCATATACCGATCCCAATCAGGTTGAAGAGTTCGTTTCAAGAACAGGCGTTGACTCCTTGGCTATAGCTATTGGTACTAGCCATGGAGCTTACAAATTTAAAGGCGAAGCAAAATTAAGATTTGACATATTGGAAGAAATCGAAAAAAGACTTCCGGGATTCCCGATTGTTTTACACGGTGCATCCTCAGTTATGCCTGAATATGTTGAAATGATTAACAAGTTTGGCGGAAATATGCCGGGAGCAAAGGGTGTGCCTGAAGATATGCTGAGAAAGGCTGCTTCCATGGCTGTTTGTAAGATAAACATAGACTCAGACTTGAGACTTGCTATGACAGGGACAATCAGAAAGTACTTTGCTGAAAATCCGTCACACTTTGACCCAAGACAATACTTAGGACCTGCAAGAAGCGCAATTAAAGAGATGGTTAAGCATAAAATTGTAAATGTTCTCGGATGCGATGGAAAAGCTTAATATTTAAACATTTTATTATGGTGGAGGTCGATTAAGGACCTTCACCTTTTATGTTTACCAATAAACATTTTAGTAGAGAAAGGCATGAATGCTAATATGGACAATCTTGAAACTATTGGTAATGGAAGCAATAACAAGAAGCAAGAGGTTTTCAAAGAAGTTATCAGCTGGGCTCTATATTTGCTGGGGGCGTTTGTGGTAGCTCTCTTGCTTGTAAAGTATGTAATAGTAAATGCGTATGTTCCTACCGGCTCGATGGAGAACACAATTATGCCGGGGGATAGAATCATTGCAAGCAGAATTCATTATTATTTTTCCGAGCCTCAAAGAGGAGATATTGTAGTGTTCAAGTTTCCGGACAATGAAGAATTGCTTTATGTAAAGAGGGTTATCGGGCTTCCAAATGAAACAGTGGAAATAAAGCAAGGGAAAGTATATATTGATGGAGAGCTTTTGGAAGAACCCTATATTAAAGAAGAGACATGGGGTGACTTTGGCCCCTATGAGGTCCCCGAAGGAGGCTATTTTATGCTGGGGGATAATAGAAACGGATCGACGGATTCGCGAGAATGGGTAAATAAATATGTAAAGAAGGAAAAAATCCTTGGAAAGGCTCTTTTTAAATATTTTCCGGGATTTAAGATTTTATGGTAGGATTAAATCCGATATCAGGCTCAGATGAAATGATTCTGGGCTTTTTCTATTGGGAACTCTTTTTTGAATAACGTTGAACTGAGAGCAAAAAGTGTGATAATATTGAATTAAGACATGGCAATGGATTTGAATAATGAGATTTATGTAAATAAAAATTCTATATGGGGGTTTTTAGATATGACAGGTAAAAAGAAAATAACTGTTATAACCGCTATAGCTGTTTTAGGCGTTGCAATAATTATTGCCTCGGTATACGGATATAATTATTTTTCCAAAAGAAATGCCCGCCAGGACCCAAATGATGACTCAAGATTTGAAGTTCTCAAAATCAACGGCTCCTATGTGAGCAGTGATATTATGCAGGAAGAAAGCAATAAATTTTTTGAAAAGTATAAAAGAAATTCAGAAGTTTTGCGAATGAATGATCATGAGCGTAATGATATGTTTTTGGACCAGGTAATTGAAAGGATGCTGCTCGAAGACTATGTAAACAATAAATCCGGGGTAACGGCAACGGACAGCGAAGTGGAAGATTACATAAACAGGTTTATAAAAGCAAGATACTCGGACTCCTCTCTCGGTACGTTTATGAGTTCCCAAGGTTATGCAAACGAAGAAGAGATGAAGATGGGCATCAAGGGATACATATTGAGGCACAAAGCTTTGTATAAGGCTGCAAAAGAGAAAAATGTGACTTTGACGGAACAGGAACTTGATGAAGGGTATGAAAAACACAAGATTCAAAACAAAAAAGTCAATATAAAGCACATATTTATTTCAAGCCAGGAAAGGAGCAAGGAAGAGGCTAAAAGCTTAGCCTACGAGATTTATGACAAGCTTAAGAATAACGAAAATTTCGCAGCTTTGGCAAAGCAATATTCCGATGATGAGGAAACTCGGGAATCCGGCGGTGTGATAGAGGAACTTAGAGCCGGCTTTAATGAGGCGGTCTTTGACAATGCGGTTTTTACTTCAGAGGCGGGGCAATTGTTGGAGCCTATTGAGATTGCCAGAGGATACGAAATTGTGTATGTGGACAAAGTTACGGATTTTTCCAGAACCAGGGACGAATATGCAGAGCTTCTTACAGTGGAAAAGTTTATGCAGTCCGATGCATATAAGGAATGGTTTGAAGAATACAAGAAAAACTATGATATAGAGATAACAGACCCGGCAATGAAAGCGTTCAGGCTTTTCAGGGAGAAACAGTATGAAGAAGCGGCAAAATGCTACGAAGAACTTTATTTGGCTAAAAAAGACGGCTACTATATTGAACAGGCATGTGAGGCATACAAGCTTGCGGAGAATTGGTCCAAGCTGATTGAAACGGGTCAGCTGGCGATTAAAGACAATCCTTCGTATGTCCAATATTATTTGTATCAGGCTGAGGGAGAGTTTAAAGGCGGTGACAGGAATAAAGCAAGAGAGCTAATGAAAGAAGCTGAGGAAAAATCCGGAGACAATACGTATTATCTCGATCTCATTCGAAAAATGTATGAAAGTCAAGGACTTGACGAAGATGTCAAAAGAATTGATGAGAAATTTCAAAAAATAGCCGAGAAACTAAAAGGACAAAAAACATAATTTTGAATAATCAGTGTCTTTGAAGTAAATAATAAGCTCTGAGGTGTTGAAAATGGACGTAAAAGTCGGAATACCCAGAGCTTTATTTTATTATCGGTATTATCCCCTCTGGAAAACTTTCTTTGAGGAGCTTAATACACAAGTAGTATTATCCGATGATACCACAAGTAAAATTTTAGATGAGGGTACAAAAGCATGCGTTGCTGAAGCTTGTTTGCCTGTAAAAATTTTTTACGGTCATGTAATGAATATCAAGGACAAGGTTGATTATTTATTCGTGCCCAGATTTACAAGCATATCAAAAAAAGAGTATATTTGCCCTAAATTCGGCGGCTTGCCCGATATGATAAGAAACAGTATAAAGAACTTACCGCCGTTGATTGATACGGAAATTAACTTAAGAAAATCAAAAAAAAATGCCATAAAGGCTGCAATGGAAATAGGCAGCTTTTTTACGGAGGATAAAAGAAAAATAAAAAATGCATATAAAAAGGCTTTGAAAAGCTTTGGGGAATTTGATGAAAAAATAAAGAAGGGCATGCTTGCCACGGACATTTTGGACAGAAAGTTCAATGTAATTAAAAAGAGCAATGAGCCTTTGCTAAACATTTTGGTAATAGGTCATGTCTACAACCTGTACGATAGCTTTATCAATATGGATATGATAGAAAAGCTGAGAAAAAAGGGAGCGCAAATAACAACCATTGATATGGTTGAGGAAGATATAATAAGAAAAAATGCATGTACTCTTCCAAAGAGGATGTTCTGGAATTTCGGCAGCAGGGCTTTTGGGAGCACGATGCATTTTCTTGAAAGGGAGGATATAGACGGAATAATATATTTAATGAGTTTTGGCTGCGGAATAGATTCGTTTGTCTGTGATTTGATAGAAAGAAAAATAAGAAAAACAAAAGATATTCCTTTTATTATTCTGACTTTGGATGAACATTCCGGACAGGCAGGTATGGATACAAGACTTGAGGCGTTTATAGATATGATTAGATGGAGGTATAGAAATGAAGATAACGTTTCCGCATATGGGTAATACATATATTGCGGTTAAAGCGCTTTTGGACGACATCGGAGCAGAGTATGTTATTCCTCCTATAAACAGCAAACGCGCTATGGAAATAGGAACAAAGTATGCTCCTGAAATGGCATGCCTGCCTCTTAAGATTAATATTGGAAATTATATTGAGGCTTATGAACAAGGAGCGGATACAATTCTGATTGCCGGAGGACGGGGGCCTTGCAGGTTCGGTTATTACTGTGAGATGAGCAGGGAAATACTTTGCGACAACGGATATGGCATGGACGTGGTGGTTTTGGAACCTCCGGATGGCGATATTATTAAATTTATCGGCAAAATCAAAAAACTTGCCGGCGGCTTGAATATGTACCAAATTTTAAAGGTGATAAAGAATACAACTCTTGTGGCTAAAAGTGTGGATGAGCTTGAACGGCTGGTATTTAAAATCCGGCCCAGGGAGCTTCAAAAGGGGAGTACCGACAGAATCTATGAGGGCTTTCGAAAAAGGGTGGTTGATGTAAAGGGCTCTTTGGAGATTCTAAAGTTGGTGGAGGATACCAAGAATCAGCTGCTGAAACTGGAAATAGACAAGAATTTCAAGCCTTTGAGGATTGGTATTGTCGGAGAAATTTATACAACAATAGATTCTTATAGCAGTTTTAATATTGATTCGATATTGGGCAATATGGGTGTGGAAGTATACCGGGCGAACACCATCAGCGGTTGGATAATCGAGCATATACTAAAAGCTGTTGTTCCTTTTACAAAGGACAAAAGATATGCTGAGGCTGCAAAACCTTATCTCGGCACCATGATAGGGGGCCATGCCCAGGAAACTATAGGAAATACAATACTTTATGCACGAGGCGGTTTTGACGGGATAATTCAAATCTATCCGTTGACATGTATGCCGGAGATTGTGGCAGAGAGCATACTTCCTGCGGTGGAAATGGATTATAAAATACCCATACTTACCCTTATTATTGATGAAATGACTGGGGAAGCAGGATATATGACCAGAGTGGAAGCCTTTGTAGACTTGCTTAATAAAAGAAAGGAGAGGGTGGACATTGTTGAAGACCTCGTATTATTTGGGGATTGATGTTGGCTCGGTCAGCACCAATCTAGTGGTAATCGATGAAAAGGATGAGATAGTTGAAAAGCTTTACTTAAGAACAAGTGGACAGCCTATAAACGCACTTAAGAACGGTATGAAGACTCTTTTTCAGAGGCTTGGCAAGGATGTAAATATAGGGGCAGTAGGAACTACGGGAAGCGGAAGGCAGCTTGCCGGTGTAATTGTAGGAGCCGACATTGTCAAAAACGAGATTACAACTCATGCTATTGCAGCACAAAAGCTAGTTCCCAATGTAAGGACTATAATAGAAATAGGAGGACAGGATTCAAAAATAATCATTCTTAAAAACGGCATTATTTATGATTTTGCCATGAATACCGTCTGTGCGGCGGGAACAGGTTCTTTCCTCGACAGGCAGGCTGCGAGGCTCGAAATACCGATTGAAGAGTTCGGAACGTTTGCATTAAGATCCAAGACCCCTGTGAGGATAGCAGGCCGGTGTGCAGTATTTGCGGAATCGGATATGATACACAAACAGCAGACCGGACACAGTGTTGAAGATATTATTAACGGCCTTTGCGAAGCTTTGGTCAGAAATTATCTGAACAACCTGGCAAAGGGCAAGGATATCGAAGAGCCCATAGTTTTTCAGGGGGGAGTTGCCGCAAATGTAGGAATTGTGGCTGCCTTTGAAAGGGCAATAGGGAAAAAGATAATAATACCTCAATACTATGATGTAATGGGAGCGTATGGAGCAGCTCTCATAGCAAAAGAAGAGATGCTCAAAAACGGGGAAGATACCAACTTCTTTGGATTTGAAAATACCCAGAACGACTTTAGAGCCAGAAGCATTGAATGCAGTGGCTGCTCCAATATGTGCGAAGTAATTGAAATACTGTCAAATGATGAAGCTGTGGCATGCTGGGGAGACCGCTGCGGAAAATGGTCTGTTGTAAAGAGGGAGAATCAAAGTGTTGGCTGACAGCTGGTTGAAAATAAAAGGATTTTCATTTAGTATTAAAGGCAGGGCATAAGTAAAAAAGGGGGATTTTATGAAAGAATATTTTGTTGATCTTCATGTTCATATCGGAAGGTCTTCAAAAGGAATGGAGATAAAGAAAGCAACTGCCAATAATCTCACTTTTGAAAACATAGCATATGAATCCTACACAAGAAAAGGTATAGATGTTATTGGTGTGGTTGACTGTTTGTCTCCTTATGTTATTGAAGATATTGAAGAGCTTGCGGATAGAGGAGAGCTGGTGGAGAAACAGGGCGGAGGAATGGAGTACAAAAAGGGGCAGGTATTGATATTGGGAGCTGAGCTTGAGACACATGAAAAAAAGGGCGGAAGCTCCCATTCGCTTTGCTTTTTTCCCACACTAAAATCGATTAAAGACTTTGCAGAGAGCATAAAGGATTACATAAAGAATATCTATAACTGCTCCTATATGTGCAGATTGACAGCCCAGCAGCTTATAGATATGGTTGATTTTTACGGGGGGACATTTATTCCTGCCCATATTTTCACTCCCTTCAAGAGCTTTTATGGCAACTGCTGTGACAGCCTTTTGGAGATATTCGACGAGAAGTCTTTTGAGAAAATTCCTGCAGTGGAACTGGGACTTAGTGCCGATTCGATGATGGCGTCCCAGCTTAGGGAGCTTGATGGCAAAGCTTTTATCAGCAACTCCGATGCCCATTCGCTTTCAAAGATGGGCAGGGAATACAATATATTTGAAATGGAAGAACCGACTTATGAGGAAATTCTAAAAGCTTTTAAAGGAATCGACGGAAGAAAAATCAAGGCTAATTACGGATTAGACCCCAAACTTGGAAAATATCACAGGACTTATTGCCTGGTTTGCGACTCAGTGATAAAAGAGGCCCCGCCTGTATTAAAATGCCCCGTTTCAGACAAGCACCGTGTGGTGGTAGGGGTAAAGGACAGATTGATGATAATACGGGACAGGGAAAACCCCATGATGGATGCAAGACCTCCTTATTTTTATCAGGTTCCGTTGGAGTTCCTTCCAAAAGTGGGCCCTAAAACGATAGACAAACTTATAGACTTTTTCGGAAGTGAAATGAAGGTACTGCATTATGCTTCTTACGATGACTTGACAAAGGCGGTAAACGAGGATATAGCCAAAAATATTGTTTTGTCAAGGGAAGGGAAGCTTTCCATTGAAGCCGGCGGCGGAGGTATATACGGAAAAATAGAGGCGTGATATAGATTTGGTACTTTGGTACTATTTATTTTTTTGTGATACTGAAAAAGGCAGGAAGATTTGTGTAAAACCTTCCTGCCTTTAATGAATTTATGAGTTTTTATTATTTATGAGCTTTTATTATTGTACAATCCATCTTATAAGTCCTAAATTAAACGGATTGATGATATCCGGATTATGCGGAATTACTCTGAAGGTATATCCATACTCTCCGCCTTCATACAAAGTGATGTTTGCAGAATAGAGATAAGTACCGTCACTGTTCTTTTCCACCATTTTCATATCCACTATTTCAGGTTTTTCAATAGTGTTGTTGCTTCCGATATTTCCGTAGTATGCTTGGACTTTTACGTCTGAAGGCTCAAGACCTCCAAGTATAACAGTGGCGTAAATGGGGATGGTTTCACCGGATATAAAGTTTCTTTCCTTCAATTGGTTTGCCGATTTGTCGGCTATTATTTGTACCTGAGGCCACATTTGTGACACTTTTTTCTTCCATTCGGAAAGGTTGACGGCAAATTGATAATTGCTTGCCATAATCTTATCATATCTTTCCATTGAATTAATGTAATACTTGGTTGTATAATCCTGAACCATCCTGTGGGTACTGTACTCGGGAGCAATAGACTTTATTGATTCCTTCATTACTTTTACCCACTTTTCCGGTACGCCGTTTTCATTTCTGTCAAAGTAAGCAGGTATAATTTGCTTCTCCAGTATATTGTAAATTGATTCACTGTCGGCGTTATCCTGATGATATTCGTTATCATAGAAGGTATCGTCGCCAATTGCCCAACCGTTTTTGCCGTTGTAGCCTTCGCACCACCAACCGTCCAGTATGCTGAAATTGACTATACCGTTTATACCCACCTTCTGTCCGCTGGTTCCGCTGGCTTCAAGGGGCCTTCTCGGATTGTTGAGCCAAATATCCACTCCCTGAACCATGTTGCGGGCGAGGGTCATGTTGTAATTTTCAACTAAGATAACCTTGCCGTTGAAGCCTTCCTGCTTTGCGATATCATTAATGTGTTTTATGATTTCGTGGGCAGGTCCGTCTGCCGGATGGGCTTTTCCGGCAAATATTATCTGCACCGGCTTTTCTGGATTGTTTAAAATCTTTTGAATTCGGGCAAGGTCTCTGAATATAAGGTTTGCCCTTTTATAAGTTGCAAATCTTCTTGCAAATCCGATGGTCAAAGCATTGGAATCAAGCAGAGTGTCAACTTCCTTGATTCTTTCTATGGATTCGCCGTTTGCCGCCCGTTGCTCTTTAAGTTTTTCACGTATATATCCGATCATTTTTGTTTTCAAGACGCAATGGGTTTTCCAAAGCTCTTCATCGGGAATGTCATCGACCTTATCCCATACTTCTTTATCATAAAGACGTTCTTTCCAGTCATTATCGAGATATTTGTCATAAAGATACTTAATGCTTGGAGAAAGCCATGTAAGAGTATGAATACCGTTTGTAATATGTTCAATCGGTATTTCGTCCTCAGGTATTCCCGGCCATACATTTTTGAAAATGTTTCTGGATACTGCACCGTGAAGCTCGCTTACTCCGTTTTTCTGTCCTGCCAGTGTCAATGCAAGGACAGTCATATTGAAGTTGTGATGTTCTCCTATCTTTAATCCCAAATCCAAAAACTCATGCCTGTTTATACCCAAAGACGGCCAATAATTTCCGAAATACCTATCTATCATTTCCAACGGGAATACATCATTACTCGCAGGTACAGGGGTATGGGTAGTAAATATAACGGAAGAAGCAACGACTTCCTTGGCATGATTGAAAGGAATATGATGGTTTTGTACCAGCTTTCTGATAAGCTCAAGGCCGAGGAAAGCCGAGTGTCCTTCATTCATATGATATACGGTAGCTTTTATGCCTAAAGCGTCAAGTACTCTTGCGCCGCCTATTCCAAGGAAAATTTCCTGCTGTATTCTTGTTTCCTGGTCACCGCCATAGAGTCTGGCAGTCAAGCCCCTGTCATGAGGACTGTTCTTATCGATATCCGTATCCATTAAGTACAGATTTACACGGCCAATTTGAACTACCCAAACTTTTGCGTATACAACCCTGCCGGGTAGCTCTACACTTATTATTACCTCTTCACCTTGGTCATTTAAAGCAGGTTTTATGGGAAGGTTTGAAGGGTTTAAAGGAGTGAATATTGTTTCCTGCCATCCTTCGGAGTTTATATGCTGGCTGAAATATCCTTCTTTATAGAACAAGCCTATAGCCGTAAAAGGTATTCCAAGGTCGCTTGCCGATTTGCAGTGGTCACCCGACAATACGCCCAAGCCACCCGAATATATGGGCAGTACTTCATTTAATCCATATTCAGCAGAGAAGTAAGCCACCATGTGGTCTTTTTTGTCGGGAAAATTTCTGGAAAACCATGTATCGGTTTCGTTCATATATTTTTCGTAATCTTCGACTACTTTCCTGTATCTTTGCATGTAGTCAGGGTCATTGAGCTTTGCTTCAAGCTTCTTTTGGCTTACTTCCTTGAGAAATCTTACCGGGTTCTTCCCGAGCTTTTCCCACAAAGCCAGGTCAATTTCCCTATAAAGGTCGATAGCCTCGGAATTCCATGACCACCACAGATTGTACGCAATGTCTTTCAGTTTAGATAGTTCGTCAGGTATTACAGCTGTTACAGTAATTTTTCCAAAAAGATACATAGGCACCCTCCATTTTAATATATGTTATATTATTATCCATTTCTGAATAATAAATAACATAAATATTTATTTTATAGAAATTTTTATAAACGAACTAAATAATTTACACTTTATTATATTTTGAATTTGTTGCTAACAGTTTCAACGTGATACCTGCAAGACATTTACTATAAAAGCACGGAAAGACTAATCCCCTCCTGCTTTTAGCCGAATCTCACACAGTGAAATGGCCTGGAATATGGATATGATTACCTATAGATTCTTATTTAATATGATATCACAATTAAATTATTTTTGGTAGAGTTTTTTGAAAAATTTTCTTCATATTTTTTCTTTATGCTTATGTATATACTCCAAATCCATACTCCTCATCCTTGATTTTGCAGTTTTTGCCCATATATAGAATAAAGCACAGCATAAAAATGTCACCGAAAGAACCGGATACATTATACAGCATCCCGATTACCATCCAATAAACCAAGTCAGGAAAAAGGATCCCGGCCAATAAAAGCAAACCTGTCAGGACAAAAAACGGAAGCAGCAATATAACAGCCATCTGAAAAGGTGTATAAAATGTCCCTGATATATCCATCGTATAAATATTTAAATATTTTATACCGAATTTCAGTTTTGCTCCAAATATGATATATGCCAGCCCGTGAAGGAGCTCGTGGAACACGACAACTCCCAAAAGGGTTGTAAAGAGCCCTAATATTTGTCCGTTATAAATTGCTGATTCAATGTATATCAGCCATTTATCCTTTCCGATTATGGGCAGTATTATTCCAAAACCTAATATAAAAATTAATAATGCTATCAGGTTTATAAAAAAAGAATTGAATTTGTTTAGTTTAAATTCCGCTACCTTAGTCAAATAAACACCTCTTTGCCAATAATATAATTTAATGTAACTTGTGTAGATTAATAAGCACATTTAAAACCTTTAAAAGTGCCATTTAAAATGTTTGTATATATAATTGGCAAAGAAAGATGTAATTATTCCATGGTTTTTTAGAAGTTTTAAAATCAAGAAATAACTATCATGATTTTCATTTATAGCAATTATTTTCTACTAATAAAAGTAATGTAAGGTGAAGAAAATAAATCTATGATGAAGCGTTTCTTTATTTATGGAATCACGGGATGGGGCATGGAAATAGTCTGGACCGGACTACACTCGCTTTTGACGGGGGATATGAAGCTGCAGGGCTATACAAGTATCTGGATGTTCTTTATATATGGATGTGCTGTTTTTTTAGAGCCAATACACGATATTATAGAGCAATGGAGGTGGCAAATCAGAGGACTTATCTGGGTGGTAATTATCTGGGGAATAGAGTATGCAAGCGGACTTATTCTGACCAATATCTTTGGAGCTGCCCCCTGGTTTTATACCGGGCCGTTTGCAGTGGACAATCTCGTAAGGATTGATTATGCTCCTGCATGGTTTATTGCGGGACTGATATTTGAGCGCATTCATAAAACCCTTGATATTTACAAGATTGCATAGCAGAAAAGGAGTCGAGACATACCCGAAAATCCGGTGCCTTGAAAAAAATGAGGTGTCGGATTTTTAATTATTTTATATTGAGAAATTATAATATTATGGCTATAATTTATCTATACAAAATTTTTAAAATTTTATCGATTGATGTTTTGTTCTTTCTATTGTGGGTAAGAATAAAATAACATGTTTATGAACATTATTAGTGATATAAACTATGTAGTGTGAAATGCTGAGGTTGAAATTTGTACATATTGAATTGTCTGCGAATATGCGCAGACAACAACGAAAAACTTACGTTTAGGAGGAAAAATAATGGCAGGAGAGAAAGTTGTAATTTTGACAAAAGAAAACTTCGATCAGGAAGTATTAAATTCGGACAAAGTGGTTATGGTTGATTTTTGGGCTCCATGGTGCGGTCCGTGCAGAGCGGTGGCACCCATAATTGATGAGCTTGCAGAGGAATATGACGGCAAAGCAAAAGTTGCAAAGCTTAATGTTGACAGTGAAGGTGAAGTTACTGAAAAGTTTAAAATTATGAATATTCCTACAATAATGGTATTTAAAAACGGAGAAATGGTGGAAAAACTTATAGGAGCAAGGTCAAAATCGGAGCTTGCAAGTGCCATTGACAAACATTTATAATTACTGTCAAACCCATGGGGTTAATGGTGAACATCTGTAATTTCAGGTGTTCGCTTCATATATGCCATACATTACTTCAAAATGTATGGTTTTTGCTTTTTGGAGCAATAATTTTTTCTAAATTTAAGAAGGATTTTTAGAAAAAAGATTGAATATATAAGGAATAGTACTATGTAATTTTTATATATAAATCTCTATTATTTGCAATTAGGAGGAACCATAAATGGCTGGAGAAAAAAGGTTCGGAACTTCATTGTTCGGGTTTAAGAAAACCGATGTAAATTCATATATTGAAAAGATTTTAAGGGAGTTTGATGAGAAGCTTAAAGAAAAAGACAATGAAATTTCCGCTTTGAAAAATCAGTGCAGGGAACTGAGAATTAAATATGAGGATATTGCAAGAAAAGCCGAGCAAATCAGCGCTGACAGAGCTAAAATCGCCGATGTTCTTATAAAGGCCCAAGAGAAAGCGGAGATGATATTGCAGGAAGCAAAAGAAAAAGCAGACGAAGAAAGAAAGAAATTGTCCGAGCTCACTGAGCAGGAAAAGGAAAAGCTCGTGGATATGAAGAGGGAGATAAAGGCGTTAAAGCAAGAAATAACGAAGACATTGAAAAAGTACGAGTTTGACCTTGAGAAAGTTGTGGAGTTTGCCAGTGAAAACATAGAAAATGCGGATAGCATGAGCAAAGACAATGCAAAAAACAGCAACTCTGAAGATGATGACGAAATAACGGATGTGATTCTTGAGGAAATTATGGAAGAGTATGCGGGCAAATCCAATAGCTAAAATCATAAATGGGATTTGCGGGGCCAATTTTTTTTGTTGCAAGATATGGAAAAATAATAGTTGCATATTGGCAAAAAATATAGTATAATTCAATATAATTTTATAGCAATTTACTGCGATGACAGGGAAGAGTACATTTGGATGCTTTTTTAGAGAGTCGGGGATGGTGGAAGCCCGACAAAGTGTCTGTATGGAAGGCAGCCCTTGAGCTTCTCCTTGAGAAATGTGAGTATTCCTGACGCGGAGACTCTCATATTAGAGGAAGACGTAGCCTCACGTTATAGAGGAGGGTGTTTATGGCAGTATGCTACATAATATACTGTTATAAGAACCGGCAGAGAGAGTACCTTTATGGTGCTAATTAGGGTGGTAACGCGGAATACTCCTTCGTCCCTTGTTTGTGGATGAGGGAGTTTTTTATTACATATTTTAATATTATATATTACTTAAATATTATTTCTTGTTCAAAGGAGTGGAGATGTATGGAAGAGATTTTGGAGATATTGGAGAAAAACAATAAAATAAGTGAAGAAGAAATAGCCGTAATGGTTAATAAGAGCGTCGAAGAAGTAAGGGAAGCTATCAAAAAGTATGAAGAGGACAATGTTATTTTAGGGTATATCAGTTTGATAAACTGGGAAAAGACAAGTAAAGAATCCGTAACCGCTTTGATAGAAGTAAAAGTTACACCTCAAAGGGGAGAAGGATTTGACAAGGTTGCAGAAAGGATATACAAATATCCGGAAGTGAAGGCTTGCTATCTTATGTCGGGAGGTTTTGACCTGACGGTTATTGTTGAGGGCAAGACTATGAAGGAGGTTGCCCTGTTTGTTGCTGAAAAACTGTCTACTTTAGAGTCGGTTTTGAGTACTTCCACCCATTTTGTACTGAAAAAGTATAAGGATAAGGGAACTATTTTTGAAAAAAAGCAAAAAGATGACAGGGAGGCAGTGGTACTATGAATATTGCAGAAATGGTTTTGCCGTCTGTCAGGCAGGTACCTCCGTCGGGGATTAGAAGGTTTTTTGATTTGGTAAACGAAATGAAGGATGCCATATCCTTAAGTATAGGTGAGCCAGATTTTGTAACTCCGTGGAATGTCCGTGAGGCAGGTATTTATTCGTTGGAAAAGGGGCATACACACTATTCGCCAAATGCAGGGTTTGTGGAGCTGCGTGAAGAGATATGCAGATACCAGGAGAGGAAATACAACTTAAAATATGATCCAAAAACTCAGGTTATTGTAACTGTCGGGGGAAGTGAAGGGATTGACATAGCTTTAAGGGCTCTTGTCGGACCTGGAGATGAGGTAATTATTCCGGAACCTTGCTTTGTTGCCTACAAGCCATGTACTATTTTTACTGGAGCTACTCCTGTGACAGTTAATTTGACTGCGGAAAATGAATTTCGATTGACTCCCGAACTTTTGGAAAAGGCAATTACTGAAAAAACTAAGGTATTGATTTTGCCCTATCCCAACAATCCTACAGGCGCTGTTATGGAAAAAAAGGATTTGGAAGCTATTGTTGAGGTACTTAAGGACAGAGACATAATTGTTATTTCCGATGAAATTTATTCTGAGCTTACTTACGGGATTAAGCATGTTTCCATAGCATCATTTCCCGAGATGAAGGATAAGACATTGGTTATTAACGGTTTTTCGAAGGCTTATGCCATGACAGGATGGAGGCTGGGCTATTGTCTGGGGCATCCCGATTTGATTTCACAAATGTACAAGATACATCAATATGCCATAATGTGTTCTCCTACAACTGCTCAATATGCAGCCATAGAGGCTTTAAGAAACAGTGATGATGATGTGGAAGATATGGTGAGAGAGTACAACAGAAGAAGAAGGATTATGGTTGAAGGCTATAGGAGTGCAGGACTTGAATGTTTTGAGCCGTTGGGTGCTTTTTATGTTTTTCCGTGCATAAAATCAACCGGAATGACTTCATATGAATTTTCGGAGAAACTTTTAATGGAGGAAAAGGTTGCAGTAGTGCCGGGAACAGCCTTTGGAGATTGTGGAGAAGGATATGTACGGTCATGTTATGCCAGCTCCATGGACAATATAATTGAGGCAATGAAGAGAATTAAGAGATTTGTTGAAAAAAATAAAAAATAGACGAAAAAGGGAAAATAGAAGGTCTAAGTTACGGAAAGCTTGAGGGACATCGGTTCCTCGGGCTTTTTTAGATAAAAAAATGTACTATGTATAAATAACATAGTACAAAAACTAAAAGACTTATATATAAAATTGTGCAGGATGACGAATTTAAGCAAAATTTCAATTTTAGCATTTCATAAAATGCTTGTACTACATAAAAACATAAATCGTTTATAAAAAATTTAAAATTACTCACCTGGATGTAATTGATTAATCATATGCCTCACAATCAATACGTCAAGTTCCTGACTGACTCTTAGGATGGCATGATGATCACCGGATTCAATTACATTATGAAGTTTTTGTCTTAAATACTCAATCTTGTCCAAGACATCCCCCTCCCAGCAATCTTATTAATATATATAAATTAATATTAATGGATTACATTATTTAAGTAACTGCATTTTAAAAATAATAAAGTTCGATATAAAACTTGTTTATTGTCTAATATATGTGTTAAAATGTTTTTAGTAGTTCTTAGCAAAAAGTTCTCTTTCTAAGCGTGTCTTTAGTATTTAGTACATACTTTATTTTACAGCAACATTTTGTTGCTGTCAATAAAAAAATCAACGTTTCTTTTGCAGTTATAGTTTAAAAGAAAAATTACCAAAGGCAATAATACAC
>NZ_DAORXT010000025.1:0-33128 GCF_035371925.1 Acetivibrio sp.
TATTTATGCTAACATATTCGCATTTTTTCTCCAAACCTATTAGGGGGCTAAATAGATATTCAAGTCCCGATTTGCAATATTCTTCTATTTAAATTATGCTAAGTGCACCCTTCATTCTCAGCGTTATTAATTATTCCCGCTATTGCTTTATATGTTCATGATTTTTGAGATGATCCATGCAATATTCGCGATTCCCTTCGCAAGTCATGCAATATCTAAAATCCATGTCCGGATTGTCCTTTTCCGTAATACCGCATACTGTGCATTTGTGAATATACGCTTTCTCCCTGAAGGTGCCCATGTACTTGGTCTTTCTGTATACCGAACTACCCCTGGTCTTATACCTAATAAAAATATCCTTTCCGAAGAATATGAAGAAATTCATTATCGGTATAATTATATAAAGCTTCATAATTAATGGCGATGTTAAAAGCAAATAAATAATGGAAATCCATGAAATATATCCTAAATATTTGATTTTAATCGGTATAATGAAAAACAAATAAATCTGGTAATCGGGATACAAATATGCAAATGCAAGAAATATAGACAAGTTTATAAAGTTTGCTGTGGCAGGTAACGGAATAAAAAATGCCGCAATGGTCGTGCCTATCATGCCAAGCAAATAGTACAAATTAAATTTAAAGCTGCCCCATTCATTCTCAAGACCCGTTGCCATAATATAATAAAAATATACGGCTAAAAACATCCACAAGACATCTTCCATTGAGGTCAGCGGAGGGATAAAAATATATGTCACCAGTCTCCAAACCTCACCCTTAAGAACATTGGACGGAATAAGATACAAATAATTTATATACCTGCTGTCAAGAAGGTTCAACATATATACAAACACATTCAGTATGACAATATACATCGGAAGCCTTTTTATCGCAAACTTTCCGAATTTCCTTTCCAACTTGTCCAATAAGTTCATAAATTCACTCCTCTGTTAAGCATCAAACATAATTTGTCGTGCCGCGATTATTCATACTAACCATTTTACCAGGAAAAGCGAATAAATCCAAGGGCTGTTTTAGTCGGAAGATGTCAGAAAAGGTTTGATGTATTCCAATTCTTTTTTGGCCTTATATGAATTCAACAAGTATAATGCAGTTCCCTCCTTGTAGGCAGTTTCTGCTATTTCACATGACTTTTCAAGAAACAATCCGGCTGTTTCATACTGTTTAAGACCTATGTATGCGTATCCCAAGTTGAGATAGACCTCAACAAGCTCCTCATCGTCAAGGCCATAGTTTGCCATTGCATAGTTGGATTCAATTATACTTTCGTGATATTTTCCAATTTTAGCATATGCTTCAGCTTTAAGTATTTTTGATTTTTTCTGATATTTAATAACCTCTCTGACGGTTTTGTCTCCATGCCTGTCAATATACTTCTGAGTGATTTCCAGGGCATTGTCGATAGATTCAAGTGCATCCAAGGGCTTTCCCGACCTCATCTGGGCTTTGGCAAGAACATACCATCGGTAGTAATCGTTCCTGTATCCTTGCAGGTTCTTTTTCAGCTCCTCAATAATATTTTCATAGTAGCCCGCATAGAAATCATCAACCTCTATAAGTCCGCTTCCCATCCATTCCTTATGCTCCCATTGCAGGATGCAAAAGTATTCATCCTTTCTGCCTTCACTCTCCGACTCGTACATTTCCTCATCAAACAAGTACAGCATCAGTACAGGCTTGATTTCATTGTTAATCCCTCTTCTGTCTTCAATGCCCACAAATTCAGAATACTTGAGGTTGGAAATCAGCTTGGGTTCCCCTTCTTCTTTAAGTGAGTATATATCAAGATTGCTACCCAATCTGTAGCCTATATTCCACCCTATAAGCAATTCCGGATAATTGTCGCCGGTAATATCCCTGACATCCGCCAAGTCGAGAGACACAATATTGGAAGTATACTGCTTCTGCCAAAAAATTTGCCAGTCAGAATTCTTGTCCTGCTTCAGTATAAATACGCCAAACACTTCAGCGCCATTGTCTTTAAGGTCTCTTCCCCTATATAGCGCCAGCAATTCTGTCCTACCGTCCCCATCAATGTCAATTTCTCTAACTGCGTCAGCATTTTTTGGTTGGAGAGAATATGAAAACTGTGTACCCGGAGCCAAAAACCTCCGTGCTACTGCTTTTGGGTCCTCAACCTCTCCTGAAGAAACATTTATATACTGCGGAGGCTTTATAGCGCTGGCAGGAGGCGGCAGAATATCACAGCCTGTCACCAAAACTGTTATTGCAACCGCAAATATAATTATTGCACTTGTTAACATCAATTTTATGCTTGTATGTATTCTTCCCATCTTTATCCTCTCTATTGCCTGTAAAATCTCCGATTTACATTTATCTCGTTATAATTTTACATTATGAAGCAAAAAAAAAGATTACAAAAAGGTTAAATTTGAAGCTACACCGGAAGAATTACATCCACCGTTGTACCTTTTCCGACAGTGCTTTCGATGTTTATTTCACCATTGTGAAGTTTTACAATCTCATCGCAAATGGCAAGTCCCAAACCACTGCCCGAAACAGTTTTATCTCCTTTAAAAAACCTTTGCGTAACTTTCGGTATATCCTCCTTCGGGATGCCGCAACCGCTATCCTCTATTCTTACCAAAACACAGTTTTCCCTCTTTCTGCCAATAATATCGATATACCCGCCTTTTTGTGTAAATTTAAATGAATTGTCAATAATGTTTATAAATACCTGTTTTAGCCTATTTTCATCCGCTTCAATCACCGGAAGTCCCTCATCAATATCTATCGTCATAGTTATACCCTTTCGCTCGGCTCTAGGCTCCATCTGCCTTTTTATGTATCTTAAAAGCTCTTCCAAATTCACAGCGCCTTTTCTTAATGTAATAACTCCGGCATCAAATTTCGAGAAATCCAAAAGTTCATCCACAAGGTCAGCCAGCCTTTTACTCTCTCTCTCAATTATATCGAGCCCTTCCTTCAGTTCCTCTTTACTTTCAATATCTTCGGAATTAATTGTGATTATCCATCCCATTATTGATGTCAAAGGCGTGCGAAGTTCATGGGAAATTGAGGCGATAAAATCGTTTTTCATTTTTTGATGATTGGACAATTCCTGCGCCATATAATTCAAAGTAGCTCCAAGCTCTCCAATTTCATCGTCATACCTTTTGGCCACCCGTACATCGAATCTGCCCCGTGCCATGACTTTCGCAGCAGATGTTATTTCTTTGACAGGTTTTACAATAGTATTGGTCAAAGCCAAACCTGTAAAAAAAATCAAAAAGACTATGCAAAATCCCAAAGTAACAAGAATGAGTATGTGATTTTTCAATATTTCATTTACATCGGAAAGAGTTGTAATTACTCTTACTACTCCAATCACTTCTTCACTGTCCGAATGAGTTATGGGCCAGGAAACCGAAAAAACCGGTTCACCGGTCAAGGGTATCTTTCCCTTCCAAACAGCTTGTTTTCCGCCTAATGCCATATTGATGTCGTAATAGTCAAGCTTCTCTCCTTCCATCGAAGGGTCTATGGAATCGGCAAGCAGAATTCCCTTATCATCAATTATCTGAACTTGCGCCACAGTATTTCCCGGCGTGGATTCCAACAATATTTTTGCATCCTTGGACAAATCATAATTATTGAGATATTGATTGTAATTATGAATTATTGATTGTGCAGAACGATTTAACTCAGACTCTATACTTGAATAATAAAACTCTGTAAGTCCATAAATCAGAATAATTTCAAAAAACATTACCGATAAAAAAGTAATAGCCAGATAAGTTCCGACAATTCTGCCCCTGATTCCCCGCAAGTCAATCTTCCTTTCTCAATAAATACCCTTTCCCCCAAACCGTCTCTATATATTTTGGCTCTGAAGGGTCATCCTCCATTTTCTCTCTAAGTCGTCGGATGTGAACATCAACAGTCTTGGTATCTCCCACATAGTCTTCACCCCACACCCAGTTTAAAATCTCATCTCTGGTTAAAGCCTTGTTCAGGTTATTCGCAAATACCTTCAGCAAACAAAATTCCCTTCGCGTTAGCTCCAAGTTTTCTCCGTTCTTGTACACTTTTTGAGAATTATAGTCGATTTTAAAGGGACCTATTACAACTTCGTTTGAATTCTCTGCCTTGTTCGTCCTCCTGATAACCGCTCTTATTCTCGCCACCAACTCCATAGGGTTGAAAGGCTTGATTATATAATCGTCGGCTCCAAGCTCCAAACCTTTTATCTTGTCAATATCCTCGCCCCTTGCCGTAACCATTATTATTGATATCTCAGGATGCTCCTTGGAAACTTTTTTGCATATCTCAAAGCCATCAATATCAGGAAGCATTATATCCAGCAATATAACTTCCGGCTTTTCCAATTCCACCAGCCTCAAGGCTTCTTTACCGGTCTCTGCCTGAATTGCATTAAAATCCTTTCTGCTAAGGATCCTCACCATAAAGCTCCTTATATCGTTTTCATCCTCAACAATTAATACTTTAGCCCCCATAAAAACCCATTCCTTTTCAAATATAATAACGCAGTACAGTCTCATTCTTTTGGAAATTACGATATCTTTCATACTATTGCAATACATTGAACTATTATTAATTTATTATACATAAATATAATGAAAAATCAGAGTCCCATATTTACTTTTCAGAGTATTTTGCCTTTATTTGCAAACAGTAAACACTTTATGAGGCGTTTGGTTATATAATAGAATTTATTTATGTCGGGCTAGTTGCAAAAACAATTCGTCTTTATACTTATTATAATACCAGAGAAATCACATTTAATCCAGATTCTGCACAAAAATTATTCTTGGCGCTACTTCAACGGAAAGATGCAGAAAGTTATGACGATGAGCCACATTTATGAGTCGGATTGGATTATCATCGGAAAATCCATCGCTAAAGATGTAAAAGAATACAAAATAGCCGGATAATATATTAAGTTAAATAAAATAAAGACAACGCAGTTTGTGCAATGTATATGCTGCAAACGTTGTCCAAGTAAATTACCTGAAGAAATTATATAGAAAATGCCAGTCCCGCAATGCGGGACTAATCCAAATTTTTATAGGAGGATTGCTGCTTTAAAACAACTTCTTCAACATCATCAATATATTCAGTATTTTAATTGCCGGTGGGGTGATCACCCGTAATTTTTAAAAACTCATTCCACCGTTCTTTTTAATATTGTACAATATTAACTCCCACTTCAACTCAAGTCATCACCATGCTGCTCATGGCGCGATTCTCAACAGCTTTTCCGCCCCATGCAAGTCTTGCACCACAAACAGAATGTTTTTTCTCTCTAATATCAGTTTAAAAGCATCCAACAACTTATACTTTTTATGTACGGACTTTACAATGCCTAAGACTTACACAACCAATGATTCTCTAAGATTTTCCCCCTTGATTTATTGCTTTTTACAACACTTTTTATAACATTTAAATATTATATATAATTACGCGCGCGCAATGAGCCTTATAAAAACTTGTTTCTGACTGTATGAGGGTAAGTATAAAAGCAATGAAGGATGCAATACTGTGCCAATTCTTTTAGTATTTATTTATGACAAAATCAACTTCCAATATTAGCGCATCTACAACAAGGTATGATTCTTTATATGACTGTATTTATATTTGTTATATAGTTTCAAGTATCGATGCAAAATCTGTTTCAAAACCATATTACATTTATTTGCTAAGCATTTCCACGGCCGCTATCGCCACTTCTTGTATACAAGAACAGCCAATCTTTATTTTTTTCTATTGAAGTACTTCGATTTTATTATATATTAATACTCGTATAAAATGGTTACAAAAAGGTTAAAATTTTTAAATTTTTTTCGTATTTTACCTATCTCCTTATGTACTTGTAATTAACTCTGAAAAAGCTTGAAATTACCGGACCCAATGCCGAAAATCCGCCGATTAAAATCCAGTCATTGATAGATAACGGTACGGTTTTGAATATTCCTTGGAATAACGGTATATACACAACCCCCAGTATCATTATAAGCGAACACAAAACTGCCAGTGTAAGGGGTATATTGTTAAAAATCGGTATTTCAAATATATTCTTTCTTTCCGACTTACACTCAAAGACATGTATAAGCTGGGTTATAACCAAGGTTACAAAAGCAGCGGTTCTTGCCAGATGAACATTGGAAGTAAAGCTCAATATACTTGCAAATACCGCTAAAGTGCTAAAGCCTATAAGAGTGCCCCTAAATATTATAAGTTGCCACAATCCATTGGAGAATATATGCTCCTTTGCTCCCCTCGGAGGCCTCATCATAATATCCTTCTCCCCCGGTTCAAGCCCCAATGCTATTGCCGGAAGTCCGTCCGTAACCAAGTTGACCCACAATATCTGAATCGGCAGAAGAGGCAGAGGAAGACCTATAAGAGTTCCGACAAACATGGTCAGTACCTCTCCAATGTTGCAGGAGAGCATATATCGGATAAATTTGCGGATGTTGTTGTATATGACCCTTCCTTCCTCCACAGCTGCAACAATTGTAGCAAAATTATCGTCAAGGAGAATCATTGAAGATGCCTCTTTCGTTACATCCGTACCGGTTATCCCCATAGCCACGCCGATATCGGCTTCCTTGATTGCCGGAGCATCATTTACGCCATCTCCAGTCATTGCAACAATGTGTCCCCGTTTTTTGAGCGCCCTTACTATCCTCAGCTTGTGCCTCGGCGAAACTCTGGCATACACCGATACTTCATCCACCATTTCCTCAAGCCTTTTGTCATCCATCTGTTCCAATTGAGCTCCCGTCAGCACCCTGTCGCCTTCAGATGCTATATTTAGCTCCCTTGCAATAGCCGCTGCGGTTATTTTATGATCTCCGGTAATCATTACCGGTTTTATTCCTGCAAGCTTGCATTTTCGCACGGCATCCAGCGCCTCTTTTCTCGGCGGGTCTATCATTCCTATCAATCCTGCAAACACAAGGTCCTTTTCTACATCGTCCAACCTGTAATTTTTGGAATCAAGCTTTTTAAAAGCTACTCCCAATACTCTTAGTGCTTCATTTGCCATATCGTCGTTTGCTTTGAGCACTCTTTTAACTCCAGCCGGGTCCAAACCCACAACTCCCTTTGATGTATATATCTTGCTGCATTTCTCAATTATTACGTCTGCAGCACCCTTGGTAAAAACAAAAACCTCTCCCTTGTCATTTTCGCATATTACCGACATGCACTTTCTATCGGAGTCAAAAGGTACTTCATCAATCCTCATATAGCTTTCGTTTAGTAATTCCTGGGTACATCCCCCTTTTGCTCCGACCACGAGAAGCGCAGCTTCGGTAGGGTCTCCGCTAAGTTCCCATTTTTCTGCCTTCGGAATCAGCGATGCTATTTTCCCAAAGGACTTGTTTTGCTTTATTCTTGTCATTGACGCATTGTTGCAAAGAACTCCTATTTTTAAAGTAGTTTTTAGAGAATCGTTATTTTCGGGATCGATTTTTCTATTAAGCGAGATAAATTCGCCTTCACTGCTAAGAGGGCTTCCATTAACCTCCACAAAGCCTCCATTGGTATAGATTTTCCTTACCGTCATCTTGTTCTCTGTAAGAGTGCCCGTTTTGTCCGAACATATAACACTGGCACATCCCAAAGTTTCCACAGCCGGAAGCTTTCTTATAAAAGCATTTCTTTTATACATTCTCTGAACACCCAAAGCCAAAGCAATGGTTACTATAGCCGGAAGTCCCTCCGGTACTGCAGCAACAGCAAGGCTTATACCCGAAAGGAACATTGTAAAGAGTTTCTCTCCCCTTAATATGCCGGTTATCGTAACTATTGCACATATGATGAGGCATCCGTAAACAATGTATTTTCCCAAAGCATCAAGTCTTCTTTGAAGAGGTGTCTGTTCTGTCTCTATACTTTGTATCATATCGGCAATTTTTCCCATCTCAGTCATCATTCCGGTAGAACAGACAACAGCCTTGCCTCTTCCGCTGGTTACAACCGTCCCCATATATACCATACTGCTTTTTTCATTGGGGCTTGCGCTCTTTCTGCCGCCTGTCTCAACCTGTTTTTCCACCGGCACGGATTCACCGGTCAGCAAAGACTCATCCACGCACAGTCCGTGGGATTCTATCAAAACAGCATCTGCCGGAATCCTATCACCGGCCTCGAGCAACACAAGGTCCCCCGGTACAACTCTCTCCGCAGGTATTTCCACATTTTTTCCATCTCTTACCACCTTAGCTACCGGCGCCGCAAGCCCTTTTAATGCCTCCAAGGTCTTTTCGGTTCGGTACTCCTGAATAAATCCCATAAGTGCATTAAGAATCACGATTGACACAATGGTTATCGCTTCGGTTAGTTCCCCCATAAAAGCCGAAATCAAGGTGGATGCCAGAAGAATAAGCACCATAAAATCACTAAACTGAGCAATGAGGATTTTTAAAGGAGATATCTTTTTCTTTTCCTCCAAGGTATTGGGACCATATTTTTTATACTTTTGCTCCGCCTCTCTTTCACTCAGGCCGTATTTAACTCTGCTCATGTTGAGTTCCTGTAGAGCCGACTCTAGAATACTCAAAACCAATCACTCCTTTTGCCTTATCGGCACATGCTTATGCCATGTACTTTTTTCCTGTCATAGTCCTATTTCTATTCAGAAATAAGGACAATTAGACCAAAAAGTGATTGGTTTGGCAATTAAATTGGACTAAAGAAAAAAGTGTGGACTGTCAATCCACACCAAGAACCATTATGGAATTTATGTACGGGTCCGCCGTTCCTTGAAGCTGGGTTCTTTGCTCCTTTAATATCTTTATATAATCCACTATGTCCTGAGTAATTCTTTCACCCATACATACCACCGGAATGCCCGGAGGATAGGCCATAACCATTTCTCCGGCTATCTCCCCTACAGACTTGTCCAGCGGAACTATCTTTTTAGGACTGTAAAATGCATCCCTCGGTGAAACTATCATCTTGGGATTCTGGGGAATAAACGGTGTTTTGGGATATTCCTTTTTCTCGGTCTTTTCAGAAATGTCTTTTAATGCGTTTATAAGCGCTGTCAAATTCTCTTCCTTGTCTCCTATGCTTACTATTGCCAATATATTTGAAAGATCCGACATCTCAATCTGTATATTATATTCTTTTCTAAGCTTCGCTTCCATCTCGTAACCGGTGTACCCCAGGCCAGATACGCATATTCCCAGCTTTGTTTCATCAAAATCAAAACATCCGGGAGTCCCTATGAGCTCTTTTCCGAAGGCATACACGCCTTCGATTTTATTTATCTCATCCCTTGCCATTCTCGCAAGTCTTAAGGTTTCCTCCAGCATATCGCTTCCTTTTGTGGCAAGCTGTTTTCTCGCAATATCAAGGGAGCACATTAAAAGATATGATGCACTGGAAGTATACGTAAGGTTTAAAACCTGCTTTACCCTCTCGGGGCTTATCATATTTCCCCTTAAAAGCAGCAAAGAACTTTGTGTCAGCGAACCAGCCGTTTTGTGAGTACTTACGGCACTCATATCGGCGCCGACTTCCATTGCCGTCAGAGGAAAGTCATCATGAAAAGACATGTGCGCACCATGAGCCTCATCCACTAAAACAGCCATTTCATGTCTGTGGGCTATTCTTACAAGAGATTTCAAATCCGAAGCCACTCCGTAATAAGTCGGATTAATAATGAACACAGCTTTTGCATGGGGATTCTCCTTTATTGCCTTTTTGAGGCTCTCTTCCGTAATTCCCATGGCAATGCCCAATTTTTCATTTATTTCGGGCTGTACATACACCGGCATCGCACCGCTCAATATAATTCCACCTATCGTGGACTTATGCGCATTTCTCGGAATAATTATCTTATCTCCGGGTTGGCAAGCACTCATAATCATTGCCTGAACACCGGATGTTGTTCCATTCACCAAAAAATAAGCATGCTGAGCTCCAAACGCTTGAGCTGCCAGCATTTCCGATTCGTAAATAACCCCCGTGGGGTTGTTCGCAAAATCCAGGTCCTCCATTCCATTTGCATCCATTTGAAGTGCTCTTTCGCCAATATACTCTCTAAGCTCCGCAAGGCCAGCTCCCTGCTTGTGACCCGGCACATGAAACTGTATCACATTGCTGTCAACATATCTCTTTACAGCATCAAAAACCGGTGTTTTAAGCTGGTTCATTCTCGGCACTGTCAATCCCCTCTTTCTTGTTTGGAAAACACAAAAAAATTGTAAACAAATGAATTATAGGGTAAAGGATGAAAAAAGTCAAACATTTTGAAATAATTTTTTTGATTGCACAGCGCCCGCTATATATTATTGCCCGGTAACCTTTTTAACTCCGCCAACACCTCTAAGTTCATCCATTATCTTTTCTTTTGACACATCATTAGGAATCCTTACCACAAATTTTATTAAAACATCCTTCTCTTTATCGTCATTAATAAACTCAATATTTCTTATTGTTGTATCGTACTTACCGAATACACAGCCTATTGTACCAATTTGTCCGGGTAAATCTTCTGTCTGTATATAAAACACATTCAACCTGCTTTTCCTGGTGATATGCTTTTCTGTTCTTTTTAATAAAATTAGCGTAATATAAATAATTACGGTAGATATAACCGCTCCTCCATAAAAACCGATTCCCACTGCAATTCCGACACAGGAAACCGCCCATAGGCTTGCGGCTGTAGTAAGACCTCTAACATTTGCACCCTCGCGTATTATGGTTCCCGCTCCCAAAAAACCTATGCCGCTGATTACCTGAGCTCCAAGACGTGCAGGGTCAATGTTGGTAAATCCCTTGTAATTATTGAAAATATACTGAGAAGTTATCATGACAAGAGCCGAGCCAACACATACCAGAATGTGAGTTCTAAAACCGGCAGGCCTGTTCGTACTCTCCCTTTCATAACCTATTACTCCTCCCAGGACGCATGCCAAAAGCAGCCTTACAATAACAATCAAATAGAAGCTGCAGCTCTCCAAAAAAATACTCATCATACAGCTCACCTCATTCTGGGGATATAAAAGTTCGCATAAGCTTACTTTGCGAAAAAGAAATGCTTCCCAATAAAAGTATATATTAAAAGTATATATCAAATGCATATATATCTTCAATATGCTGGCCGCATTTTTCTTGACGGTAAATAGGAAAATTCCCTGATGGAAGTTATGAAAGCCAGCAGGGAATTTCAGTATTGTTCGTCCAAAGTACATCGTATCGAATTATATTTTGTTTTACTATTGAAACATTCTATTCATTGCACTTGCAATTTTTATCTTCGAAGTCTGAAACATCTCTACAATCTTGAATTTTATCTCAATATCAATATCCTCGCCTTCATCTTTTGTTGTAATAAGATAATATTCCTCCTCGCTTAAAACTTGTTTCAAATCATCTTTTACAGAATCCGGCACAGTCCCGTGAGTAGCATCCACAAAGCATAGCGGCGGAAAGAGCACACACCACCAATTCTGTCCTTCTCCATCGCCTATAACAACTCTTAAAGCCTGATAATTTCCTGCCGGAAGACTTATATCCCCATAAACCTTGGTGGGGAAAGGATATACCCCGAGCATAACCTTTACGTCATAATCTTTATTTTGTCTCTTAATCTCATTTAACGCAACCTGTTTTATGGCTTCGGAGTTTTCCTCTATTATCCTTTTTGTAGTTTCCACATCCTTGACATTTTTGAGCTTGTCCTTCATAAAGTTTATTACAACATCCCTGACATCCCTTTTTAACTGTTGGTCTTCAGGTGAATCACTGTTTGC
This sequence comes from Acetivibrio sp., assembly GCF_035371925.1. Taxonomy (NCBI): domain Bacteria; kingdom Bacillati; phylum Bacillota; class Clostridia; order Acetivibrionales; family Acetivibrionaceae; genus Acetivibrio; species Acetivibrio sp. The sequence continues at coordinate 11,777 of NZ_DAORXT010000025.1, forward strand.
CAAAACGTGCAAGCGGATAATATTATCGGCAAGTCCGCTGCTTACATCCTCCGAATAGGATATTAACGCAACTCCCGATAGAATTGTTGTCAAAAGAATAATCGTCGTAAGTACCTTTGAAAATATTTTTTTCTTTTGAGTGTTATTTGATGAATTTAACATAATATTCTTCCCCCCGTATCTCGTAATCGAACCAATTCAGGATTATTTTACAATTCCAAAATGGTTCCATAGCCTAATTTTTTTTACAATATAAACTTTTATTGTTTAGTATAATTGTTTACAAATTCGAAACGAATTATACTATACATTAAATTATTTGCATCAAAATCTATATATAGGACATCGGAGCATTATTTTGCATTCAGACAATCAAATTTTAGCTTTTTATAAAAAAAGTACTTTACCTGTCGTAGTAGTTGTGTTACAATATTACTACGACAGTTGGAGTACGACAGACGTAGTAATAATAGAGGAGGAATTCCGGTGATTAGCAGTGATGTAATACGGGGTTATAACGACACCATTATTCTAAGCCTCCTTTTAGAAGGTGATTCCTATGGGTATGAGATTTCAAAAAACATACGCTTAATAACAGATGATTTGTATGTTATGAAAGAAACAACCCTTTACTCTGCCTTCGCGCGTCTCGAAAAAAACGGATATATCAAATCCTACTATGGAGAAGAAACTCAGGGTAAAAGGAGAACTTACTACCGAATAACCCCGGAGGGAATCAAATACTACAAAGAAAAGTGCGAAGAATGGGAACTGACCAAAAAAGTAATCAATAAATTTGTAAAGGAGATGGGAACCTATGGAGACTATTAAAAGCTACCTTGACAACATTTTTCGGAATTTACCGAAGACCAAGGAAATGGAACGCCTAAAAAACGAGATATACTACAACATGGAAGAAAGATACCACGAACTTAAAAACAGCGGAAAACCCGAAAATGAAGCAATCGGTATTGTTATCTCCGAGTTCGGAAACATAGATGAGCTTTTGGAGGAAATGGATATTTCCCCATCGATGAATAATGGAAATTACCCCGTAATAGAAGTTGAAGAAGCAATGGAGTTTATCTCATTGAAAGAAAAAGCTTCTTATATGATTGCAGCAGGAACCGGGCTGATTTTACTTGGAGTATCCATTTTAGTATTTCTAACATTGATGGCAGAACGCAATCTGATTTTTCAGACTCTCCCTCAAGATGCCAAGGATACGCTGCCTGTTGTAGCGTTATTGGTGTTAATAGTTCCGGCTGTAGCTCTTTTCATATATTCCGGGACCAAGCTTGAAAGGTTTAAATTCATTGAGGAAGGAAAGTTCGAAATCTCTTCAGATTTGAAATCCATTTTGGATGCAGAATTACCTGCTGCTACTCAAAAGCAAAACATGTTTACCATTATAGGTGTAAGCCTTTGCATACTCTCCGTCGTGGTCGTGATTGCCTTCACATTGTTTGAGCCTTTTGTCGAATTTGGAGTATGTGTCATGCTCTTAATGATAGCCGTTGCAGTATTTATTTTCATTGTCTCTAGCAGTGTCCCATCTTCATATAAAAAACTAATGAAAATTGACAGTAACAAGTAAATAGGCAAAACTTAGTTAAATTAATACTCTCCGAATTTTTATGTAATTAAAAACGGCTGTCCGTTTACGGGACAGCCACTTTTATATTTTATTCTATTATTGATTATAGCGTTTTTCCACTGCAGCCCTTATAAAATCCTTGAACAAAGGATGAGGCCTGTTTGGTCTTGACTTAAACTCCGGATGGAATTGAACTCCTATAAACCAAGGATGATCCTTAAGTTCAATAATTTCCACAAGCTTTTCGCTTGGAGACAAACCTGCCAAAACCAATCCCTTTGATGTTAAAAGCTCCCTATACTCGTTGTTGAACTCATATCTGTGTCTGTGTCTTTCATATATAAGCTCGTCCGCATATATGTTATAGGTAATAGAGTCCTTTTTAATTTTGCAAGGATAAAGTCCAAGTCTCATTGTGCCGCCTTTTTCATCTATATCTTTTTGTTCCGGCATAAGGTCAATGACGGGATGAGGACAGTTTACATCGAATTCCGAACTGTTTGCCATCTTGAGACCTGCAACATTTCTCGCAAATTCCACAACCGCCATTTGCATTCCGAGACAAATACCAAAATACGGCACTTTATTTTCTCGGGCATATTTTGCTGCAAGAATCTTTCCTTCTATACCCCTGTCGCCAAATCCGCCAGGCACCAGTATGCCGTCTGCATCGCAAAGACTTTCTTCAAGATTGTCCTGATTGAGCTCTTCTGAATTAATCCACTTTATTTTTACCTCGGCGTCATTGGCTATCCCTCCATGATTGAGAGACTCTACAACACTAAGATATGCATCATGGAGCTCAACATATTTTCCTACAAGAGCTATGGTCAGGGACCTGCTCAGGTTTTTCTGCTTGTTTACCAATTGGCACCATTCGGCCATATCTGGTTCAACACAATTGAGATTCAAACGCTTGCAAACAATATTCGCCAGCCCCTCTTCCTCAAGCATCAAAGGAATTTCATAAAGGGATTCGGCGTCAAGATTCTGAATTACCCACTCTCCGGGTATATTGCAGAAGAGTCCGATCTTGTCCTTCATTTCCTTTGAAAGTCTCTTCTCTGTACGACAAACAATTATATCTGGCTGTATACCAAGGCTTCTTAGCTCTTTGACACTGTGCTGGGTAGGCTTTGTCTTGAGTTCTCCCGACATGCTCAGATACGGAACAAGAGTAACGTGTATGTAGATCACATTCTCTCTGCCCACGTCACTTGCTACCTGCCGAATGGCTTCCAAGAAAGGCAGGCTCTCAATATCTCCCACGGTACCGCCAATCTCGGTGATTACCACATCGGTGTTGCCCTCTTTACCCACCAGATAAATTCTATTCTTAATCTCGTTGGTTACATGGGGTATAACCTGCACCGTACCGCCGAGAAAATCACCTTTTCTTTCCTTGTTGATGATGGACCAGTATATCTTACCGGTGGTGATATTACTGTTTTTGCTCAAATTCTCATCTATAAATCTTTCATAATGACCCAAATCCAGATCCGTCTCAGCCCCGTCATCGGTTACGAATACCTCTCCATGCTGATACGGGCTCATAGTACCTGGGTCCACATTAATATATGGGTCAAACTTTTGAATAGTGACTCGAAGACCTCTGGCTTTTAAAAGTCTCCCCAGTGAGGCGGCAGTTATCCCTTTTCCAAGCCCGGAAACAACACCGCCGGTTACAAAAATGTACTTAACAGACATGATTTCAATCCTCCATGAAAAAACAACTTCAGCCGGGAAAGCACTTCACGGCTGATTTGATTATTACTTAAAAACTTTTATTTTGTAGTTAAAAATAAAATATAGACACATACGATTATATTTTATATATGTGTTTTAAGAGTGTCAATAGAAATTTTTTATACAATTATTGTTTGTAAAATAAACTTTGATTTAATCATGGAATTATAGAAGACAATATAAAAAAGCTGTTAACCTTGTAAATCCAAGTCCGGTTTATTTATTACAAAGTACGATAGTCTCTCCCCTAAACCTTTCAAAAAAACTTTCCGGTCATTATAATATTACCGCAAAACTAATATTTTCTCCCCTAAATTAACAACTTCTTCATTCCAAACCAAGTGAGTTTAAGTACACTTTTTGCTTAAAAACTTGTCTCCCACAAGTAAATCATAAATAATCACAATAATAGGATCAAACCAATAAAACTCATCACTAATCTGAAACTTTGGACTACAAAGGTTAACAGCTTATTTATCGGATTTAATCTGTGTCCTGGAATATTATGCAAAAAAGACTAAGAAACTTTAAAACCGTAAAGATTGTAATGTAAATAGTCTTACAATAATTATACAGTTAACGAAATTGCATGTCAATATTATTTCCATATTTAATCATGTATTATTTTATATGTTTGCAACAGCACAATAAAAAAGAGGCCAAAACCGTACATCAAAAACAGTTTTACGCCTCTTATATTATCTTTGACTTTTAAAACGGGATTATACCGTCCGCAAAACTTGATATCTCATTCCAAGGCAGCCGCAACAGTCCACATCCATATTAATTCTTAAGCAGATTCACTGCTTTTTCATACTGTTTATCCTTGTAATTTACAAGAATCAATTCATCCAATTTATCATTCAGCGCCTGCTGCGTGGCAAAGTCGAGAACACCGTAAGAGTATAATCCACAGTCTTTTTGAAATTGTGCCACCGCTCTGACGGTCTTTTCATCCATTAAATTATCCGGAGTATCAACATCATATCCCAGTACCAATAAAATGCTTTCCGCATTAAGTACATCCTCACTTTCGGTGTTGAGAGAGGGCTTTGTCACTTTTCGAAGCTTCTTTACATTTTCAAGAACCTTATATTTTTCCTCCGGTTCATTCTCTACGTAAACATCAGGCTCAAGACCTACCCCGTCTATCATCCTGCCGTTGGGTGTATAGTATTCCCCGGTAGTTATTTTCACCCATCCTATTATTTCATCGTCAGAAGGATAAATACCGTGCTTTGACAACAAATCATATCCGTTTACAAATACTTCTCCGGTTTCTTTCTCGTACTTTTCCACAGCTTCCGGTGTCAGTATGGGATAAAGGTTTTGGACCTTGCCTTTGCCAAAGGTTGTTGTACCTACCAGAATGCCCGATTTGGAGTCCTGTATCGCTCCTGCCAATATTTCCGAAGCACTTGCACTATTTTCATTGACCAGTACCGCAAGCTCATACTTAAGCTTATTTAAATTGGAATAATACTCCTCATCCTTTTGCGATTCCGACTTGAAATCCAGTTTTGTAATAAGCCCGCTCTTCACAAACTTTCTGGCAATCGCCACTGCCTGGCTTACATCCCCTCCCGGGTTGTCTCGCAAATCCAGAACTATCTTTTTAATATTATTCTTGTCCATTTCTTTGAGGGCTTCATCCATAGCTTTGCTTGCGTGGGAATTAAACGTTTCCAGCTTTATATAACCTATATCGCCTTCTATTTTATATGTAACAGGATTTAGAATTATTTGCTTTCTTGTCACTTCCAATCTTATTATTTGGCCCGTCCCGCCTCTTAAAAGGCCTATTACGACTTTTGTACCTTCCGGACCTTTTATAAGCCCGGATACTTCGTCCAAAGAAAGGCCCTCAATACTTTTGCCGTCAACTTCAACTATCACGTCACCGCTTTTTATGCCTGCCTCCTCTGCAGGTGAAGATGAATACACCCGTTCCACCAATACTTTACCGTCAGTTTGAAGCATCACCACTCCTATTCCCGAGTAGGTGCCGTTTATATTTGTAAAAAAGCCTTCAGCTTCTTCCATTGTATAATAGACGGTGTAAGAATCCATTGTATTGAATATCCCTTTCAAAGCACCTTCTATCATTTGATTCCTGTCTATTTCACCTTTGTACCTATCCTGGGCCATATCCATAATGCTTTTGAAGTAGTCCGACGAAGAAATCCCCTTCTTATCAATTTCCTCGGCACAGGCAATTCCCGCTCCCGAAATTAAAACACAAAAGATAACTAAAGATAATAATAACTGTTTTAACGATTTACCCGTCACATCGATTCCCCTTTTCTTTGATGCTATTTATCAGCACTTAATAATTTACTATTCTTTCCCTATAATCCTTTTTTAAATCATTTCTCATATAATCGATAAAATTATTGATAATTACCGCTGCCCGTCCTTTTGTAATATACTCATTGGGCTTTAAGTAGCCTTTGTCGTCTCCCATCACAAGTCCGATTCTATGGGCAACATAGACCGAATTTCTCGCATAACCCGGAATCTCATCACTGTCCCTGAATACCGTCACTGCTCCGCTTGAAGGAGCAAGCCCTTCAAGTCCCAAAGCTTTTACCAATATGGTAATGGCATCCGCTGTAGTCAAATAATCGTCAGGAGCAAAGGTTCCGTCCCCTCTTCCTGCTATCATCCCCCGTTTGTATGCAGTGTTTATACTCTCAAAATATTTGTTTCCCGTGGCTACATCGGTAAAGGGAGAAATTATCTCTTCTTTGGTATTGGAAGATTTTTTGTTGGTTTTGGATTCAACAAGCAGAGAGTCTTTCGGAACTTGACTGGCGGCCAGCACAATAGCTTCGGCAAACTCAGCCCTGGTCATAACCGCCTGGGGATTGAAGCTTGCAGGATTTTCTTTGAATATTTCCAAGCTGTACAGAGCCTTTATATCATTTTCAGCCCAGTGTCCCCTCAAATGATTCAGCTCCGGCACCAAAAGCCTTCTGCTGGTTGGGAAGCTTTCAATCATGAGACTTCCTTTGGTTTCTACCATTCTATCGGTGGACATCCCTTGGTGATCAAACTCCGGAAGCTTTGCGGTGTACTGCATTACGCTGTTGTTGTACTGGCTCTCTACAAATCCTCCCTCAAAGCTAATAACATCCGGTATGTTTTCCACATAGTCAATCTTCTTGGTTGTTGTAGACGAAATGCTTACACTTGCTGTTCCACCCCAGCGGTCGATTGATCCACCGCTTTTCTTCTCACTTTCTATTATATAATTTAGAACCTGGGTTTCAACAGTTCCCCAAAACTGATTGTATCCGTAATAATCTCCGGATATCTCAACGGTAACTTCTCCACTGTTTGCGCCGGTACCGGTACTGTATGTCTTTCTTCCCCACAAGTTTCCGGCGAAATAATCCACTGCCGGCTTCGGATCCTTTATATTGGTCTTTGTAAAATCATAATTTTGCAGAGTATAAGTGGTGGAGCCGATTTTCACCACCTCGGTGTACCTGCCGCCAAATGCCGTCTCTTCAATTATCTGTCCGTTTTCCTTTTCTGTAAGTGTAGTGGTATATGACAGGAATCTCGACAAAGTCGCGTCCTTTTCAAGGTTCTTAAGGCTGTATGTGTAGTTTGACGTGATTACGTTTTTCCCGGTGTTTTTGTCCTGCTTCAATGTCTTCTTTACGGTCAAAGTCCCTTCAAACACCACAGGTTCACCGGTTATAAAGCACACCTCTTTATATTCAAACGAAGTCTTTCCCGCTGCTTCTCCGCTGGAGATACCTCCCTCGTATCCGCTGTCTCCTTCTCTTGCATATACACATAAACCGCCTGTCATAAATATAATTATAAGTGTCGCTGTGATAAATGCCAATCCCCTTTTCATCATACTGCTTCGCCTCCGAAAGCTAAATATATTATTCAACGAATATAATGTAGGCATCTCCCGTCTGGTCGCCATCCTTCTTTATAAGCCTTATACTGTCGCCTTTCTTAAGCTCGGACGGTTTTAAAATCTTGTTGTTTTTCACTATAATGCTGTTCTTAAGAAGGTTAATCTCCAAGTCTTTACTGTCTTTCCACATATGCGATTGCGAATCATAGACTTTTGAGTTATGGAGTATAAAGCCCTCCGGCTCTTGCTGTCCCTGTGCCGTTTCCGAATTCTCGGAATTTTCTGACGCAATTTCATAAATTACGCCTTTTACATTAATATTGCCGTAAGGCGCGGTACTGATCAATACTGCATCAGCGCCGTTGGTCAATACATATACCGTCCTGTTTTTATAGCTTGAATCTCCATAGTCCGTAAAGTTCCTTTGCCCTACAACCCCTTCATCATCCAAAATCTGCGTGTCATATGTGATTCTAAAGGTTCGTGGAGTGTTGTAGTACTTCCAATTGACTCCGTCAAGCTCAGAGTAGGACTCGAGCGTAAAGTCCTTGTTCTCGTTTATGTTTGATATCCTTCCGCGATATATCGTAAAGAAATTGGAGTTGACTTTTTCATTTATCTTAACTACGCTGGCATAGTACTTTCCGTCATCATAGCTTCTGTTTGCAACAACATATGCTCTATCCTCCGAATTTATGCTGCTGCCGGTAACCAGCCTGTTGTCCTTTATAATGATTGTGCCGTTTCCGTAGGCGATGTTCAGGTACTCTTTACCCAATGTAAATTCTCCTTTGTTTCCGAAAGCAGCTAATATGATGCTGTCGTTAAATACAGGAGCTTCGCTGTCTTTGGAGTTTTTAACGGATACCAGTACCGCCTTTTCACTTCCGCCATAATCTTTCTCAACGGCAATATATGCAAAGCTTCCGCTAAGGAGCTCTTTTACCTGGCGTACATTTACGATATTGTCGTTATAAACAAACTTATTATCTTCAGACACCTTTAATGTGGCAAAACCTTTTTGCTCAGTCCTCTCCCACTTTCCGTCGTTAAACACCTCAAGGTGTTGAAGAACCATCTTTTGGGAGATGTCATCCACCGAAGATACCACACCCCGGTAAATATTTGCGATAAAATGTTCATCCCCTTCTATTGTAAGCTTTTTAAGGGTTGTTGCTTTGTCGGTAATATTCAAAAGCAGTTTTACCCTGTCTCCATCTTTTACAGCATCAAAATCCACAAGCTTTTTATCCATTACAATCGGAATGCTTTCATCCACATTAAGAATTTGCTGTGTACCGTCGTCATAGGCCACATTTATAAGTCCTGACCTTACAGATATTATTTTTCCGTATTTTACTACATAGTTGTCTACAGCACTTATCATCTCTATTGCTCCATTCTGGTCAAGCTTAATGTACACCGAATCACCGCCTTCGATATCTTCAAGCTCTGCAGCAATATGATTTTTATATACCGTTACTTCTGCCGGATTGGAATAGTTGTACGTTTTTATTTTATTGAGGGACCCATCCACACGCAGACCATTTTCACTATACAAGGTTATATATCCTAAGTAAGGATTGTTTTCTTCAACAATGCCGCTTATCACACCCTGCTCTTTGAGCCTTAAGTCCAAAGTGCTGATTTGGGTTACAATATTATCCTTCACAGTAAGGATTACATCGGTTCCCGGTTCGATATCCCTTATATGCGCTACCTTGCCTTCAACAAACACCCTTACAGCGTTGCTGTATACCATTGCTGCATCAACTGTTCCGTCGCTATTTCTAAAATCAAAACTTATACTATCCATGTCAATATCCGGAGATTCAAGATAAAAGCCTATTGTGGCCTTTAGTGCGGAAGATTCTAAATTTACTTCTCTTATCTTGGCAACAACATACGCCTCATCGGATGTGGCCGATATCACCCGTACATATTTGACAGTGCCGTCAGCTGTGGCTATGTACTCTATTCTGTCCCCCTCTTTCAAAAGAGAGCTTGTGCCTATCCATCCATTCTTGTAAACGATAAGGTCGGTGTCGGACCGTCTTATGGCACTTCCGCCCTGCTCATTTTTATATCCGCTCCGGCTATTATCGGCAAACTCGGTTACTATCTTGTGAAGCTTACCGTTGCTGTTTCTTACATGGAATGTATTAATATATACATTGGCTTCTCCTGTAAAATCGTATCCCTTGCGGATATCTTCAACAGTACCCTTTCTTTTTTCATAGCCTAAAAGCGGAAGAATTCTTTTATCCGCATTTATTATTATCTGTGCGATTTGCTCCCGGGTTACATAGCCTGTGGGCCTGAAATAACCGTTCCCTTCACCGTTCATTATGTTTTCAACGAGAACTGCTTCTATGTACGGAATTTTTAAAGGGTCTGCACCGGACCAGTCTCTAAAGCTGTTAAAGATTTTCTGCTGTCCGTAAACTGGTTCGATACCGAGAACCTTTGAAATCCAATAGGCCACTTCCTGTCTTTGGGCAGGTGCTCTTCGTAAAAATGCTCCCGTTCCGAGACTGCTTTGGTCCAAAGTAAAAGCATCTTCAAGGTCCTCTCTGCCAATCAAGCCCTCATTGGCTGCAAGCTGCAGATATCCGTCGGACCACATGCTCGGTGCATAAGTCTTTTTTTCGTCATCACTTCTGGCAGCATTCAATGCTTCTGCAGCCAGCTGAGCATCCTTTTCTCTTCCGGCCGCCCTGTATATAATGGCAATTGCCTCTTCCTTTGTTACATTGTTTGTGCGGCCAAACACCCTGTTGCCATAGCCTTTTACAATATCTAAAGCTGCCGCCTCGCAAATGGCTTCCTTTGCCCATGTTCCAAAGTTTCTGACATCAGTAAAATTAATATTGTCAAGAACTGCGGAAGCATTTTTCAGCCCGTAATACACTTTTTCCGGCTCTTCCTCAGCATGTATGGGGACATTAAAGGCAAAAGACAGAATAAAAGAAAATATCATCGTCAGGCAAACCCTGATTCTCAGTTTATTAGAAAACTCTTTTTCCATTTTCACCACTCCACCGTTTTCGAATTCGAAAAGAGCTATAAAACACACAAAACAGCTTTTTTCTGCTCTGTTTTACTTACATCAAAAAACTAAAAAAAATTAGCCGTACTTTATATCGGCTAATTTTAGTATATTTATTATTAATAAATTGTTACAAGATACTCTGTTTGAGCAACTTCAAACCATATTTATGAACATATTGGCAATTAATTATTGATAATCCAAAGCAATAACCTTGGGCCAATTTCCAATTTCATCTTTAGTAAGCTTTATCTCCTGTTTTCCGATATGCTGTCCTCCTGTTGCGGAAAGGAACTTTTCCACACCGTCAACCTCAAAGGTAAGGGCCGGTGTCTTATAGTGCATGGGAATGGTTATTGACGGATGAATAAGGTTCATTACCTCAATAGCACCTTTGTAATCAATCGTATAAACTCCACCCACCGGTATCATCAGCACATCCACATTTCCAATTTCCCGAAGCTGCTTGTCATTTAAAATATGTCCCAAGTCTCCCAAATGACAAACGTCAATTCCATCTATTCTGAATTTGAAAATATCATTTTTTCCCCGTTTTGCTCCTTTGCACTCATCATGGAAAGAAGCCACACCGGTTATTTCAATCCCGTCTATATTTATTTTTCCTTCTCCTTTAACATGCTTTGCATTGCCGTCAATCATATCGACATAATTATGGTCAAAGTGGTCGTGGCTTGTGGATACTATTTCAGCTTCAATTTTCTCCATCCTGTATCCCACAGTATTGTCATACGGGTCGGTAACCACTCTCGTCCCGTTTTCGGACGTCAACAGGAAACATGCGTGGCCCAGCCATTTAATTTTCATAATTGCTCCTCCTTGCGGCATGTAAATGTTTTAGCGTAATATAAAACATTTCAATGTTTTTATTCTGATATTATACCAAAATTTACGCGCCTAATGCAAACATTGCAAAATTATTGGCAGAATGGATAATTATGCAAGGCCATAAAGAGTCTGTTTTCTTCAACAATACCGCCATAAGAATACTAAAAAGGGGTATAAACAGCATGGAATTTATCATAAATTCCGCCACAAACAAATTACCGTTCATATACCATTTCGGGAAATGAATCAAGAAAAATGTCACTGCTGTTATTATATTGGCATATTTGCTGCCTAATGCCTCTTCAAACTTCTGCAGCAAAAATCCGCGAAATACGATTTCTTCGGTAAATCCGATGAGTAATACCCCGCCTATCCATGAATCCAAACTGAAGAAGGGATTGAACTTAAGTTCGCCACTGGCCAAAAACCTGCTGACACACACATATATTATAATTACAACACCATACAAAGAGCCGTATGCAAGACCACGCAAATTATTTTTACTGAGCTTTATATAATCCAAAGGTTTTTCCTTGAAAATGTATTTCAGCAAAATTAGTGCCGGCACAGTCCAGGCACATAGCTTTATGAGATTGCCACCTATAATGTTTAAAAGAGGCGGGCCCTTTTCGAAAAGGGGCTCTATGAGTATGGTATATACAGCCCAAAAGGAAAAGAATGCTATCAGATATAGCGTTAAAACTTTAATTATATACTTTTTATTTTTAGAATCGACCATATAAAAATTTCTCCATTACAACGCACGATTATAATTAAATTATATCATACTACATTTGTCCGGAACAAATATAATAAATTATAATAAAACATATAAAAAATTATTGCAAAAGAAAAAGCCCGGCCAAACCAACATATCTTTTACGGCCAGCCGGGCTTTGCAGACTTGTCCGTCCGTATAAAGCCTTTTATGCTCTACATTTTCTCCGGAGCTGTTATACTTAGTACATCCAATACATTTTTTATAACAATTCTTGTGCTGTCCACAAGTACCATTCTTGCATACATCAAATCTTCGTTTTCGCCTTTTACCCTGCAGGCATTGTAAAAGCTGTGGAAATTTCCTGCAACATCAAGAACATATCTCGTAAGCCTGCTCGGTTCTAAAGTCTGGGCCGAAATTCTTATCTCCTCGGGATATTCGGAAAGCTTTTTCATCAGCTCAATCTCTTCAGGTGCTTTTAAGAGTGTCAGGTCAACCGAATCAACATCCGGAATCTTAAAGCCCTCACCTTCCAAAAGCCTTAGCATGCTGCAGCTTCTTGCGTATGCATACTGGACATAATAGACCGGATTTTCGTTTGATTTTTTAACTGCCAGATCCAAATCGAAATCCAGGTGGCTTCCCGATGCTTTTGTATTAAAGAAGAATCTTGCAGCATCCCTTCCTACCTCTTCCAAAAGGTCGGTCAAGGATATTGCTCTTCCCGTCCTCTTGGACATTCTGGCAATCTCACCGTTTCTGTAAAGGCGTACCAACTGGAATATCACAATATCAAGCTTGTCTGGATCAATCCCAAAGGATTTCAGGGCACATTTCATTCTTGCGGCATGCCCATGGTGGTCCGCACCCAACAGGTTTATTACCCTGTCAAACTTGCGCTTTAAAAATTTGTTGCGGTGATAGGCTATGTCAGCAGCAAAATATGTCGGGATACCGTTATTTCTGACAATTACCTCATCCTTCTCGGCACCCAAAGCCGAAGCCTTAAACCAGACAGCTCCGTCTTTTTCAACTGTATATCCGTTTTCTTTAAGAATGTCCAATGTCTCCTGGACTTCACCGTTGTCATACAGGGACTGTTCCGAAAACCAGACATCGTAGTTTACTCCGTAGTCTTCCAAGGCTTTCTTTATTCGCTCAATATTTTTTGGCAAAGCATATTCCACAAGGGCTTTGCGCCTTTCTTCAGCGTCAACATCAAGAAGCTTGTCCCCATTTTCTTCAATATACGCCTTCATATGGTCAATAATGTCTTCGCCATGGTAGCCGTCTTCCGGAAACTCTATGGCATCTTCACCCTTTAAAAGCTGAATATACCTTGCTTCAAGGGATATACCGAATTTTTCAATCTGATTTCCCGCATCGTTAATATAGAATTCTCTGGTTACGTCATATCCGGCTTTCTCAAGGACACTGGCAATGCAATCTCCCAATGCTCCTCCTCTGGCATTTCCCATGTGAAGAGGACCGGTAGGGTTGGCACTGACAAACTCCACCATAACCTTCTGTCCCCTGCCTATATCAAGCTGTCCGTAGTTTTCCTTCTCCTTCTGTATGACCTTCAAAACATCATACAACCATGCATTTGTAAGGAAGAAGTTGATAAACCCCGGTCCAGCTGTTTCAACCCGGTCAATATATGTATTGCTGGTGTCCATATTCTTTATAATTATTTCCGCCACCTGTCTGGGTGGCTTTTTTACCGTTTTTGCCGCCTGCATGGCAATATTGGTTGAAAAATCGCCGTGCCCCTTCTCTTTTGGAATCTCTATAAACAGCTCGTCCACTGTAAATTCCGGAAGCTCTCCATTTTGAACCGCCTTTGATATTGAGTTTTTAACCGTTTCATCAATTTGTTTCTTTATAGTCTCCACTACATTCGTCATCTAACTGTCCTACCTCTCTAATAAACATATGAAAATCGTTTTCTCCACTTTTATTATCATCTATTTCAAGCTTATAATCAACCTTAACTTCTCCGCCCGAATCGTCAACATTTATTGTAACCATACGGGCAGTAACCTTCATGGTAAATGTACCGTACTGTGTGTCATAATAGGACACATGTTTTTGTCCTTCTTCGAAAATGAACTGGGCATTGACCGTACCAAACCTCATCAACGTTACAACGCCGTCGGAAATTTTGAGGGTGGTGGTGGTGCCCTCCATGCCCGTTACTTCACTTTCTTTATACGTTACATAATAGGCATTTCCTTTCTTATAGTATTTGCCCTCCGTCACAAGCTCTAATACATTTTTATCTTTATTTTCCGAAGTCTGAACCCCTTTTACTGAAATAATAACATTTTTATTCATGGTTTTCCGCCTCCATTTTTGCCGGCGGGACATCTTTGCCCCACCGGAGATTTAAATACTTTCCTGCTTCTATTACATAAAACGTTCTTAATTGGTTGGCTCTTTTTAGCAAATCTAATATCTCTCAATATCAATCTTCTCAGCAGAATGTATTTCATGATTCAAAATGGAATTGCCCAGAGATTCAAACTTATAAACACTGTCACTGGTATAATACCTGTACACAGGTTCTATTTTTTCATCTCTCTCCAAATTGCTCTCATTTATCATCTCCTTTACTACCTTTGCTACCTCCAAAGCTGAGCTTACCAGTTTAACACCATCCCCCATCACTTTTGAAATAGTGTTGTACAAAAGGGGATAGTGGGTACATCCCAAAACAAGTGTATCAATATTTTTTTCCTTAAGCGGCAAAAGATATTCCTCTGCAATTCTAAAAGCAATATCATTCTCCCACCAGCCCTCCTCAACCAGTGGTACAAACAAAGGGCAGGCCTTCTGGTGGATTTCAACCTCAGGATCCAGCCTCAAAATAGCTTTCTCATAAACTCCGCTTGTCACCGTTGCCACGGTACCGATTACCCCAATTTTCTTGTTCACAGTCTCTCTGACGGCAGTTGCCGCTCCCGGTCCGACAACCTCCACTATCGGAATATCAAAATTGTGTTTTACCTGATCCAGGCTGCATGCGCTTGCTGTGTTGCACGCAATTACAATCATTTTTATATCCTGATTTAGAAGAAACCGGATGTCCTGAAACGTATATTTTACTACAGTCTCTTTCGATTTTGAACCATAGGGGGCTCTTCCGCTGTCTCCGAAATATACTATACTTTCCCGAGGCAATAAATTTTTTATCTCCTTTAATACGGTAAGACCGCCCAACCCCGAATCAAAAACGCCTATCGGCCTGTTGTCCATAGTATTTTCCCCCAACTATAATGCGATTAAACTGCATAGTCCTTTATCTACTCACTATATTCCCTCGAATTGTCCTTGTATCTTTCAATAGCCAAATCAATAAGCCTTTCAATAAGCTCCGAATAAGGAATGCCGGATGCTTCCCAAAGCATGGGATACATGCTTATGCTTGTAAATCCCGGCATGGTATTTATTTCGTTTATATAGACTTCTCCGGTTTCCTTGTGCACAAAGAAGTCCACCCTTGACAGTCCTGCACAATCCAAAGCCTTAAAGGCTTTTATTGCATAATTTCTTATCTTCTCAACAGTCTCCTCCGGAAGGTCCGCAGGTATCTTTATTTTTGAACTGTTGTCAATGTATTTCGCCTTGTAGTCATAAAATTCATTACCTGGAATGACTTCCCCCACTGTTGATGCTATAGGGTCGTCATTACCCAACACAGCACACTCAACTTCTCTTCCGTTGATGAACTCTTCAATCAGTACTTTTCTATCATATTTCGCCGCATAAATCAATGCTTCTTTAAGCTCACTTATATCATGTGCCTTAGTTACGCCTACGGAAGAACCGGCATTGGAAGGCTTTACAAATACCGGGTACCGAAACTTTTCCTCTATTTTGCCGGCCACACCGTCAATATCTCCATTAATTTCCTTCCTTGTAAAATACAGGTAGTCTGCTTGAGGTATTCCTGCCTTTTCAAAGATTATTTTTGCATAAATCTTATCCATTCCCAGGGCCGAGCCCAACACCCCGCAGCCCACATAGGGTATGCCCGCCAGTTCAAAAAATCCCTGTATGGTTCCGTCTTCGCCGTTGCAGCCGTGCAGGACCGGAAAGACCACATCTATCTTTTTGCCTTTTTCGTCGCCCGCCAAGGATTTGTCCAGCTCACCCGGGGCATCTTGCCGGCTTATTATGCTGTCCGCCAAGTTCATTTTATCCGGAATACTTCTTGTCCCATCCTCAAGTGCAATTTGCTCCCACTCTCCGGAAGGTATTTTATCAATAGGCCCGTTATAAGGAAGCCATTTACCGTCTTTTGTAATTCCCATCATTGAAACATCGAATTTATCCGAATTAATGTTCTTCAGTATTGATGTCGCCGATATTCTCGAAACTTCGTGTTCCGATGATTGTCCGCCAAAAATAACCAGAACTCTCTTTTTATCGCCCATATGTTTTCTCCCCTTATTTTTTGGATGCAAAACACTAGTAAATATATATTTCTCATTTTACTATTTAAGTACACCAACTTCAAGATTTACGGCAAAATACTATTCAATATCAAAATCTTCTAAAAATAGAACAGCATAATCAACCTTATTGTGTCAATAGGGCAATTTAAAATCCGGCGGACAACGCTTATCAAGCAAAAAGCCAATCCAAAGATGACTAATGCGTTGCCAATAATTACACTTTAAAAACCTGAGAAAAACAAATCAAAAGAATAAGCTAAAAAATACAAGCTATCCAAAAAACATGATTTTTAAGCCAAATTTAAATATGCGCAATTTGAGGTGAGTATACATAATACGCGCCACAATTTTATTATACCATAGCTCATATCCCATGTCCATATACCAAATATCGAGGTAATAAAAGTATTTTTTGATAAAATCGGGGTGATAATAGTACAGGGTCTTCCTGCTTAATGAAATTAAGGAAGACCCTGTGTTATGATTAAATTTTATAAAATCATATGCCCAACAGCCATGTTGCAATTGAAAAATATATGGTAAGTGCCACAGCATCAACTACAGTTGTTATTAACGGACCTGCCATAATTGCAGGGTCAAGTTTAAGCTTTTTTGCCATGATAGGAAGAATCCCGCCAATAATTTTAGCCAACACAACTGTAAAAAACAAGGTTACGCATACAGTTACAGCTACCAATAATTCAGCCTTTTCAAAAAAATATATTCTTACAAAATTCACAGAGGTTAGAACTATTCCTACAAGACAGCTTACTTGGATTTCTTTCCACAAAACCTTCAAAGCGTCCCTTGTCCTTATTTCTCCCAAAGCCAAGCCTCTGATTACGAGCGCCGATGATTGGGAACCGGCATTTCCACCGGTGTCCATTAGCATTGGAATAAAGGAAGCAAGCACCACAACCGTCTGCAGCACTTCATCAAATTTTTTTATGATATTCCCTGTAAAGGTTGCAGAAATCATTAATACCAAAAGCCAGGTTATTCTGTGCTTTGCCAATGCCAAGGCATTTGTCTTTAAGTATTCTTTTTCGGAAGGCTCCATAGCAGCCATTTTCTGAAAGTCCTCTGTGTTCTCCTGCTCTATAACATCTATAATATCATCTATTGTTACTATACCAACAAGTCTTCGTTCATTATCAACTACCGGCATAGAAAGAAAATCGTATTTTTTAAACAATAATGCAATCTCTTCCTGGTGATCATGTGTATTCACATATATTACGTCTGTTTCCATAATATCTTTAATTACTACCGACTCGTCACTTAATATTAGTTTTCTAATTGATGTTACACCTTCAAGCTTTCTAGAATCATCCAAAATGTAGCAGGTATCAATTGTCTCTTTGTCTATCCCTGTTTCCTTGATATGCTGCAAAGCCTGTTTTACTGTCATCTCCTTTTTTAAGTCAACATACTCTATGGTCATTATGCTTCCAGCCGAGTTTTCAGGATAGTTCAAGAACTGATTTATAAGTTTTCTGGTTGTTTCATCAGTATTCTCCAGAACCTTTTTTACAATATTTGACGGCATTTCTTCCAAAAAGTCAATTGCGTCGTCAAAGAACAATTCATCTATAATATTTCTGATTTCGATATCGGTAATGGATTCAATAATATATTTTTGCAATTCATAGGATATATATGAAAAAACCCCTGCTGCAATATCTTTTGGAAGTATCCTGAATATCACCAATAGCTTCTGCTTGTCCATTTCCTCAAAAAGCTGAGCAATATCAACTACATTCATATCTGCAATCTTATTTCTTACTTCGGCATACTTGCCTTGCTCAATAAGGTTGAGAATCATCTCCTTCATTGTGCAGCCCTCCTTTAATAGAGCCACACCACCAGATCGGCAGCTATGGCTCCAAACATATTATATTTTTTATTAAAACAACATGGTAAAGGCCCAGGCTCCATAGCTACCACCTCCTTAAAAATATCCTGCCTTCTCTGTGTTAATATATAAATTGTTTTGCCTTGTCAAACACTTGTCTATTTAATTTGCTGCCTTAGCCTTATATCTTGTATGTACTTCATTTGAGCCATTGATTGCATTTTCGAAAATACTTTTCCGTAAAAAACTCCGGTAAAAACAAATGCAGCAATCAGCAACACCACACTTACCCATCCGAATGAGCCGGATTTCTTGGATTTCTTTCCGCCTTTGCCATACAGCTCTTCAGCTAAGGCCTGCTGCTCACTGTAAGTTCGAAGTCCTCTTCTTTTCATTTCTTCAAACAACTCTACAGTGTTTATTCTATTTGAGTAATTATTGCTTGTCTTCTTGTAAACCACATATGTCTTGGCAACCTTGTCATGTAATGACTGTCTCTTTCCATTGGCCAACGCTATAATAAAATAAATAATTGAAACTAGAGGTATTATCACCACCGGTAGCTTAAGAAGCGCTCTTAAAATCACCTTGGCAATACTGCTCTTGCTGTCACTGACAACTTCAATGCCAAGGATTATTTTGCCGGGAGTGGCAGATAAAGAAGAAGCTACAAACCCAATTTCATATATCAGGAACAGTATCAAAAACCAGAAGTAGTAATATCCATTAAAAAGATCAGTATTTGTCGTTACTATTCCTTGTGATATATTAATCGATTTTTCAAGAATTGCGTCTATAGGCTCTACTACGCCCAATAGTTCTAAAAGCATTATAAGTCCGAAATATAATCCGGCAAGTATAAATGAGTCAAGAAGCCACGCAAAAAATCTTCTTAGCAATCCGCTAACATTCATCTTTCCCTTCCCCCTACTTAAAACTAAAATAATTGTCAAAACCCTTTAAATTAAAGCGTTACCTTTTGTTTCTTTGACTTCACTATTATAACAAAACGTCAAAAGAAATGCTATACTTTGTTAATCGAAATTTATAGTATAATATATTTGTGGTGATATATCAATGAAAACAACAAACGGAGGAGATTAAAATGCCTTTTTACGATTTGAAATGCTCAAAATGCACTCACGAGTTCAATGTAATGGCAAAGATGAGCGAACGGGCCGAGAAACTGATTAAATGTCCCAAATGCGGCAGCAACGAACTTGAGGCTGTGTTTAAAAGCGTAAATATTATACAATCCAGAAAATCCGAAGGCGGCGAATGTCCCAATATTCATAAATGCGGAGGATGCTGCAACCATTAACGCAGCATCTTCCGCATAAAGTTTATATAAACCTTGATTATTCAAGGTATTCTATATACACATCTTCATATTCGTCGCTAAAAGTCTCCTGGGCTTCGCCATCGGAAGTCTCATCGTAAGTTTCCTGCCATTTTTCATCATCCGGAATTTCCCCATAGGTTTCCTGCGCCTCATTATCCACCGAATCATCAACAAACACTTCTTCCTCTTCCGATGTTTGAGCACCTGTCTCGACGCCCTCGTTTTCCGCTTCACTGCCGGTGCTAGCTGCATCCTTGCTGCCGGAAGACGAATCATCTTTTCTGTCTTTTGCATCCTTGTTGTCGTTTACGGTTCCTGCCGGTTCTGCCTTGTTGCTTATTAGCTGTGCACTTCTCGGAAACTCAGTATTAAATTTGAAATTTCCTTTATATTCGGGAGATGACTTTCCTTCTATTAAAAATTTCACTTTGCTTATTTCCTTAAGCTCCGTCAATGAGTTTACAATGGAGTAAATTGTCATTCTCTCTTCTGCTTTTCCTCCCGGATGATTATCCCTAAACTCCTTTGTAAAATCAACAACGGCAACATCCCCTTCAATCTTTATTTCCGAGCGAAGTTTGGTGCCTTCTGGTATTGTTGGCTTCATTCCGGCAACTTTCGGACCCTTGATCAATTCGTTGACAATTATCTCCGCAAGGTGATTTACACTTTTGGTAGCTTCGCTAACCGGTATATATCTTATCTCCAGCTTTAGTTTGGAATTATCCTCATTTGCAAAATAGAGGCGTATCGGAGATTTGTCGGCAATCTGCTGTGCATCAGCCTCATTTAGTACAATACTACTCGCAACATATGCATCTTCGTTGTCTCCCGCCCCAAATTTGTTAGTATTTGAACAACCTGCGCAAAAGGATAATATCATGATGCATAAGGTAATAACACATAAAAGTCTTCGCATTTAACTGGACACCTCACTATAAATTCTTTATAGGATATTTTTATGCCGGTGAGACTTCCAGTATTCTTATCCAAATAAAATCTTATCCAATTTCCTCAAAAAAAATATATTCTCAAGTTGGGCTATATAGCTTTGGTGTATCTGTCGGCAAAGCAACTGGCACAATAGCTGTCCGGCTTTATTTTTGGTATGAAGTTAAGACCGCTTACCATGCCCACCATTTCGTTTATCAGTGCTTTTGTCTCTCCTTTTGTCCCGATATCGATATGGAACTCAAAAGTCACTCCTTTGGTTGGAGATTGAGCGGCATTTCCCAGAGCCTTGTATATTTGCTCAATCTTTTCCTCGTCAAATAAATACGCCAATTGAAGGCTTATGCATGTTTCCATATAGATTTTTTCCCTAAGATTCTTTATAGGTCTTGCCATCAGACTTTTGTGAAGAAAACCGATAGCCCCTTTTCCAACCCTGTGAACATGAATGCATGTAACAAAAAGAGTACCGTTTCCCACATGAGAGTCAGTCCCTATGGAAATTCTATATGAGCTATTGGTATCTGCCTTGATAAACTTTATAATTTCTTCAAAAGCATCTTTGAAAGTAACGTCGCCTTTGCCTAAACTTCGGAAAATACTATTTTCGTCGAATTCTACGATGTTGTCTGACAGCATTTTTTTCCCTCCATTCCTATAAAGCTTGATCAAATAAGCTTCATGATAAAATAAAAAACCCGGTGACAAAGTCACAGGGTCATAGACATAGTATTGATTTTGGTACTATGCTCAAGGAAATCGACATACAGGTGCCGCTTAAAAATATGCTTATTTTTACTTTCAACACCCATAGTTTCCTACATCCTTTCACATAAAATACCTTATAATCATATTAACATATGTATAAATTAAAATCAACCATCCAGATTGTACCATTTGCTGTT